>CAMLDR010000096.1 GCA_946478775.1 uncultured Flavobacteriales bacterium | reverse complement strand
TATTTTATACTATAAGGAAGAGTGAGCAAGTCGGTTCGCGACGGATGAACACGGAAGGACACGTAAGTTTAAATGTGAGATTTTCCACTGATCCAGGTTGGTCGGGATGGATGAACACGAAAGAACACGGAAGTTTCAGTGTGTTGATTTCCCGTAGACCCGAATGGTCAGGACAGGTGAATACGGAAGGACGCGGAAATTGAATTGTGAACGTTTTACACTTATGTAAAAAGCTTCTTTTTAAGCTGACTCCATCGCTTTGGTTTAAAAAATTGATCGAAAATTGTGAAAAACCCAGTAAAACCGGATGTTAAATAGTTAACACTTTAATACTGTACCTATGCTTTACCTACCCTTGATCCATACTTGACCTGTGAAGTTGAAAAATGGAACCTGAAAGAAGTGTTTTTTGCTTCGAACTTTCAGTATAACCGATTGAATCATTTCTCATTTGTGTGTAACAAGAAGTTAAACTGATTTATATCCATTCATTTGGACAAGAATTTTAATTTTACAGGTATGAATGATCTACTGGACGAACAACCAATTAGTGCTAAAGACACCATCCACTTTCGTTTGTGGGTGATTTTGATTTGGGCTGCCATTTTCGCGATCGGATATTTATTTCGTATGATGCACTGGCCTTTTAGTAGTACTCTCCGTATTATCGGCGCCGGTGGATTTATGGCTTATTCGCTTTCTTTTTTGATACTTGCCAAACCCAAAACCGCTCCGATTATCGTTTCCGGATGTTTGAGCATTTTGTGGATTCTCATTGTGTTTTGGGGAGTCTTTTTCAATGAAGGATATCCATTCAACGCACCAGGGGCCGGCATCCAGGGATTGACTTTCGGATTTCTGTTCATCCTCCATTTGGTCAGCCTTTACTTTATGAATAAAAACAGAGGTTAAATTTGGTTCAAATCGATAAATATGTCCGACTCTTTTCACAAGCACCCAATCGTCTTTTACAATGTAGAAAACCTCTTTGACACGTTTGATGATGTTTCATTGCTGGGAAACGAAGAATTTACCCCGGAAGCAAACAAACTGTGGAATGAGGAGCGTTACCTGGTAAAATTAAATCGTTTGGCTGAAGCTTTATTATTAGTGAACGGTTCTACCCCGCTGGCATTTGGAATGGCCGAAATTGAGAACCGGAAAGTGGTTGAAGACCTGATCAAAACCGGAGCTTTGGCACAGCGCAACTACCAGATCATCCACTTTAATTCGGAGGACCGGCGCGGAATGGATTGTGCTTTTGTTTACGATGCCGGATTCATCGTTTCAGAAATTAGTACCCGACACATCATTCATGTGGAAGACGAACCCTACTTCCGCACACGCGATATTATTTACATGAAAGCACGGATCCAAAATCAATTCATCGTGCATTTCTTTGTCAATCACTGGCCTTCCCGAAGAGAGGGGATTTCGGAATCGGAAAGCAGGAGAAAGTCCGCTGCAACTACTCTTAGAAGAGCAATTGACCAAATCCTGAACGTTGAAAAGAACGCAAACATCATCGTGATGGGTGATTTCAATGATACTCCGGAAAATTACAGCATCCGGCAAATTTTGCGGGCAAAGGGCCAGCACGAGCAAACAAAAGGCGATTTGATCAATCTCCTGGCAGAAGAACACAAAAGCGGTCAGGGAACAACTGTTCATCAACGGGAATGGGATGTTTTCGATCAGCTGATCGTTTCTCAGGGATTACTCCAGGGACAATCCGGACTGGAGATCAAGGAACACAACGCATTCATTGCCCGCAATCAAAAGTTGGTATTTACTTTCCCCGACGGAGGTCAGAAACCAAGCGCTACTTATGGCGGGGACACCTATCACGGCGGATATTCCGATCATTTACCCATCTATTTAAACCTGAAAGCAAAATAAATTGATTCTAATTACAGAAATTCCTCCATCAGCTCCGGAGTGTGAAATTATGACTTCGCGCATTGTAAACACCTCCAGAGAACAGGCTTTCCGGGCATGGGCTGAACCGGATCATTTGAAAAACTGGTGGGGACCCGCTGGATTTACCAATACTTTCCATCAATTTGACTTTCAGCCGGGCGGAAAATGGGAATTTACGATGCACGGACCGGAAAAGGGAAATTATCAAAACAGCTGTGAATTCATTCAAATAACAGAACCCGAACTGATCTACTGGAAGCGTTACTCCCAGCCCTTATTCCACGTACTGGTCACTTTTGATGCTATTTCTGATGATAGCACATCCATCATCTTCAAACAAATCTTTGATACGGCAGAAGCTTGCGAAAAGATCAAAAAACACGTGTTGGACAAAATGAAGAGGTGTTTGACAGACTGGAAGAAGAAATCGGGAAAATGTAACCAACAACCGTTTCAGGAATAATGCTTTTCTTTGAATATGAATAAAGCGCAGGAGTTTTTAACGGAATTCAAAATAGGCAGAGACTTTCAGTCTGCCTGTTTGCTCCTGGCAAATGACGAAGCACTTCGAACCGCTATTTTTGAAGAAATTGAAAACGAAGAATATCCTTTCCCGGAATACGCTTCCTGGATAGCAGTTCATTTCTTTGAGAAATCTCCGGAATTGATGACCCGTGAGCAATTTGATTCCATGGTTTCGGTTTTGATAAACACAAGCAATCATTCTGTACAGCGAAATCTTTCAAACGCGCTGGTTTATGCCCCTTTCGATTGCTCGGAAAACGGAGAATTGCTGAATTTACTCATTGATTTTCTTCACCGGCCGGAAGCACTTCCTGCATTGAAATACCACGCACTCCGCATGATCGAAAACCATTTTTTACAGGCTTACCCGGAATTGATGCGGGAATTGAGAACGCTCTTTGAGGTCCTTACCAACCATCCTAAAAAATCCATGCAGGCACTATCCCGAAACTTTCAGAAAAAATACCGTAAACATCCGTATTATGAGCAATAAACTGATTTTCACAGCTCTTTCTCTCTTATTCAGCCCACTCTTATTTTCTCAAACCATTGCATTGGAAGAGATCATGAAAGGCGAAGAATTTGTAGGATTCTCACCCCAAAATATCCGCTGGACCATTGACAATCAATCGGTGCTTTTTGACTGGAACCCAAACAATGAGTTGGGAAGAAGTTTGTATGCCTATCAGTTAAAACAAAAGCAGACTATTCGGGTTCCAATCGTCAACAATGAATTAGCCTCAAATCCAGCTTTAGATAAACATGATCAATTATTTGATAATCATTATTTTAACGACAGGGGGAATTTGGCACGCTATCACCTGAAAACGAAAACAAAAACCATCCTTTTTTCGGGGAAAGAATCCATTGGAGCAGTTTTTAGAAACGGGAACTCACCTCTTGTGTATTTTATGATCGGGAATGATGTATTCTGTTACAATGAAACACAAGGCAGCATCCTACAGATCACCAATTTTGTGCAGGGAAACCAATCCGTTGAAAAAACAGACACCAGCTTTCTCTATCAGCAGCAGCAGGAATTATTCTCTTACATCCGATTGCAAGACCAAAAGAAAGCATGGTATGCGAAACAACCGAAACGGAAAATTCCGGCCGGAATCTATTATTCGAAAAATGAATACGTCAGCAGAGTTACTGTAAGTCCTGACGGAAAATATGTTTCCTTTGTGTTGGTCATGGATTCAAATGAACCGGCTACCCAGTATGAAGCTTTCATCACCAATGATGGATTTACGCAACAAAGACAGGCACGACCTAAAGTAAATGATCAGGAACCAAGTACCCGTATGGGAATTTTTGACATTCAAAAAGATACGGTTTATTTCGTGGATGCTTCTTCACTGAAAGATATCCGCAAAAAACCGGCTTACCTTGCCGAATACGGAAGTACCGGACCATACTCCAAAGACCGCGATATCTGTTTTAACCAGGCCATTATGAATCCGGGCGGGAATGCGGCTTTGGTTGATATTCGTTCCTATGACAACAAAGACCGCTGGATCTGTCTGGTGGATCTAACGAGCGGGAAATTGACCGAGCTGGAACATCAGCACGACGAAGCCTGGATCGGAGGCCCCGGAATCTCGGAATGGAACGAAGAAGAAGGAACGCTGTTCTGGGTCAACCCAACAGATTTCGTCTTTCAAAGCGAAGAAAGCGGCTATTCACATTTGTATGCCATGAACGCGCAAACAAAAGCAAAAAAAGCACTCACCAGTGGAAAATGGGAAGTCCGTGATCCTTTTCTTTCCAACGATAAAAAAACGATCTATTTCATAGGCAATAAAATCCACCCCGGGGTTCGCAATGGTTATAAACTGGAACTGGCTTCCGGGAAGATCATTCCGCTTTTTGAGGGGAATTTCGGAATTGAATGGACCTTGTCTCCCGATGAAAAAACCTGGGCTATTCGTTACTCAACTACCACACAGCCCTGGGAATTGTGTGTTGTGCCTAATATTCCCGGACAAAAACTGGTTCCGGTAACCAAGAGCACACTTCCCGGTTTTGAAAAATTACGCCTTCAAAGTCCGGAGATTATTCAGTTCCCTTCTTCTGACGGCAAACAGATTTATTCACGTAAATACACTCCGGAAAAACCGAACGGAGCAGCTGTTTTGTTCGTCCATGGTGCAGGATATTTGCAAAACGCTCATTATTACTGGAGCTATTATCAGCGCGAGATGCTTTTTCACCAATTGCTAATCGAAAAAGGATATACCGTTCTGGACCTGGATTACCGTGCAAGTGAAGGCTATGGAAGAGATTGGAGAACGGATATTTACCGGGATATGGGAAACCGCGATTTATCTGATTATATCGACGCAAAAAATTATTTGGTAAAAAATGAATCCATTGACTCTGGTCGTGTGGGAATTTATGGAGGAAGTTATGGTGGATTTATCACTTTAATGGCGCTTTTAAAAACTCCGGATTCGTTCAATTGCGGGGCAGCTTTGCGCTCTGTAACCGATTGGGCTCACTACAATCATGAGTACACCAGTAACATTCTAAATTCTCCTGTGACGGATCCAAAGGCATACAAAAGAAGCAGCCCGATCTATTTTGCTGAGAATCTGAAAAGACCGCTATTAATGCTACACGGAATGGTAGATGATAATGTTCAATTTCAGGATATTGTTCGGTTAAATCAGCGTTTTATAGAACTTAGAAAAACCCATTTCCAATTGAGCGTCTTCCCTACCGAAGCACATGGCTTTACGTTCACACCGGCCTGGATTGATGAGTACAGGAGGATTTTGGAGTTATTTGAGATGAATCTACACTGATTTTTCTCCCACGGAGGAACACGGAGGTATAAATGTTATGGCTTGAATTATTGAACTTTTTGAACTTATCATAATGGAAATACGTGAATTGAAATCGTTGGAGGAAATGCTACCTCATCTGGATATCCTCAGGGAGATGTATCCGGAACTGGATTTGGAAAGCTACGAGCGGATGTTGCGGGATATGCTCCCGAACAGGTATGCACAAGTCGGGGTTTTTATTGATGAAAAATGCATTGCGATCAGCGGTTATTGGCTGGGTACTAAGTTATGGTGCGGTCCTTACCTGGAACTCGACAATGTGATTGTTTCTGAAGCCGCAAGAGGAACGGGAGCCGGAAAAATGATCCAGTACTACCTGGAGGAAAAGGCGAAAAAACTCCAATGCAGCATCATGGTTTTAGACGCTTATACAAACAACTTTAAGGCACATCGTTTTTACTACAACCAGGGATACTCCCCAAAAGGATTTCATTTTATAAAGATCCTGAATGAAGAAGGGTTGACTTGATTTCTTTTAACCACATAGTGCAAATAGGCCTCATAGTTTTTCCCACGGAGGAACACCGAAGAACTCAGAGGATTTATTTACAAGCAGATGATAACTTAAGAAAATGTTTTTCATTGGGAATCAGGCATTCGTAATTTGTAATTAACTACTGGCTTCGATGCGTTTGATCTGGTCCCGGATAACTTTTCCGCAGGTTTGGATCTGATCTACAATTCTAGAAACGAGTTCTTTCATTTCATTCTTACTGAGTTGCTCGTCTTTTTCCAGTTTCAACAATAAATTCGCAGTGATATTCATCCCGAATAAGCGTGCAGGACTTAAGATCTGGTGGGCCTGTTTTCGCAATTCCACCCAATCCTCGTCTTCAAAATAGTGAATGAGATCAATTGAATACTGCGGCATCATTTCCAAATACGCCCCGTACATTTCCAACAGGTATTCTTCGTTTCCGTCCGCCCGTTCTTCCAGCAGGGAAAGATCAAGCAAATTTGGTTTTACTTCTTCGGGTTCTTTCGTCTCTGTGAACAAACCGTTATTCTGATATCCCCATTTCACCAGGAGCTGATAGAGTTTCTCCGGGTTGAAGGGTTTTGAAATATAGTCGTTCATTCCGGCTTCAATGAACTTATTCTGATCACCTACCATGGCTGAAGCCGTAATTGCAATAATCGGTACCGAACAGGTAGGCTCAGGGAACTTGGACCGGATAAACCGGGTTGCTTCCATTCCATCCATACGCGGCATGTAATAATCCATCAGGATCACATCAAACTGCCTGTCTTTTAAAACTGCTATGGCGTCTATGGCATTATCCACAGCCAAAACTTCTACATTCCATTTATTGAGGTCGTATAAAATCACCCGCTGATTAATGGAATTGTCTTCTACCAACAGCACCCGTAAACCTTCGAGATTCTTCACCAGCACAATGTCTTCCCTGTTGATGTCCTTTGTTTCCACATGCTTGCTGTGCAGTTCAAAATCCAATTCAAATGAAAGCGTTGTTCCCTTTCCTTCTTTACTGACCAGGTTGATGGTTCCTCCCATCGCTTCGACCAGTGATTTCGCAATACCTAATCCCAAACCTGTTCCGGAGGTCGTTCTGGTACGGTGGTCTTCCAACTGGGTGAAATTCTCAAAGACAAAATCCTGTTTTTGCAGCGGAATCCCAATTCCCGTATCTTTCACTTCGAAACAAATGTGCTCTGTTCCGTTCTTCCGGTGAGTCGAATGTACTTTTAAGGTTACGCTTCCGTGGATCGTAAATTTGATCGCATTCCCCACAATATTGAGGAGAATCTGGTTCAGACGGACAGGATCTCCTATGACGTAATCGGGTAATTTCTCATCAAAGTCCGGGTGAAAGGTCAATCCTTTCTCTTCTATCCGGTAAGCCATTGAGTTGATAAACGTTGACAACAAATCCCGCAATGAAAAACGCACGTACTCGAAAGACATTTTTCCTGCCCGGATCTTGGAAACATCCAACAGATCATTTACTACGTGAAGCAGGCCATTGGCAGAAATTCCGAGCGTGTTAGCAATTTCCTGCTGTGTTTTAGTCAGATTTTGGTCGTTCAGCTGCCTGGTTAAACCAATGATCCCGTTCATCGGCGTACGAATCTCATGGCTCACGTTTGCAAGGAACAATTCCTGTGTTTTTAATGCATTCTCGGCTTTCCGTTTCTCCCGGATAGCTAATTCTCTCGCTTCCAGGAGATCTGTGATATCGGTATCAACATATACCAGGAATTTCAACTCTTCGTGTTCATCAAAAACAGGAGTTAAAGATGTTTGAATGTATTTCTGCTCCTGGTTCTTTAATTCTTTGAATGTCTGAAAAACGATTGATTCTTTTGTTTCCACGGCCTGATCGATGAATGCGGAAATTTCTGCCCGTGTCAGACCGCTGACATTGTAAATACTCGTCCCTTTCTTCTCGAAAAAATCGTCCGGTGAATTCCACCCGTACAACCGTACAAAGCCTTCATTCACCCAGGATATAATTCCCTGCGGATTCGTGATGGTAATTCCGTTATTCGTATTACTGGCAACGATGGATAAACGCTCCAGCTGCTTGTTCTTGGAAAGAATCACTTCATTGGAAGAAACACGGTCTTTGTAGCGCACATAAATAAAGATCAAAAGTGCTATCAACAGGGTAATACATCCGATGAGCAGGTTTAGAATAACCACCTGGTTTTCATTGTTATCACTCTGAAGGCGTTTGTTTTTATTCAGGATGGCAATTTCCTCATTCTTCTTATCCAAATCGTACAAAAACTGCAGTCTGACCAGTTCTTTTGCATTTTCTTCATCGCTGTATTCCTCAAATTTTTTTATTGTATTTGATACGGTAATCGTAGGCAGCTTTGTAATTTCCTCTCAGGCGTTCCAGGTTTGAATAATACTCGTAGTAATTCTTATACTCAGCCAAAAACTGGAATTGATCAATGTACTTTCGGTATTCTCCCAGGAGTTTCTCAGCTTCACCCAGCCTGTTGTTTTTCAGATAAGATTTTATCAAAAGCCGGCAATTGCTAAACAAGAAATCGGGCATGTTCTTTTCAATGTAAATAGATCGGGCGAAATCCAGGTACTTCTTTAAACTGTCTATCTGTCCCTCCAATCCATATGCTTCTCCATAATTGGAATAACCCACCGCATAGCTGACCGTATCTTTCATAGCCAAAGATCTTTCTATGCACTCCAATGCATATTTGCGGCTGATCTCGAGGTCCTTTTTGTCTTTTCTAACCTGGTAATAGATCAAATATAAATTGGAGAGGTTGTTATTGGAGGACAAAATGAAATGATCAAATTTCTTCGTATTCGCTTCAAACAAAGTAGACTGGTAGATTTTTTTTGCCTGGTCCAGGTACCAACTATTTTTTTTCTCTTCGCCGTAATCTGTTAAACAGTGTCCTACGTAACTTTTACAGGTAAAATATTCATTCAGATTTTTCACCTGTTTGAATTCAATCATTGCCCGTTCGAAGTGGTTCCTTGCCTTCAGGAAAACTTTTAAGTTCTTAAATAGTTGACCGATTGTTTTTTCAGTTTCTCCTATTCGCTGGTGATCTTCCATTTGTTCTGCAACAGCAAGCGCCTGGTAAGCATATCCTATTGCGGTCTTTAAGTTCCCGGTTTGCTGCTGGTAAATACTTAAACGCTGAAGGATTTCATACTTCAAATACTTTTTTTCGGTTCCTTTCAGGGATTCATTTGCCTGCACTAACAGTTCGATACTTGCATGAATGTCCGAATCCTCCAATTCCCTGGCGCGATCAAGCGTCTTCGCTATAGAAAGTCCATTTTCTTTAATGGAATCAGCGAACACAACCGTGTAATTCAGGAATACAAGCAGCACCAGTAACCCGAATCTAACGCATTTATGACTTATTTTCTCAGGTTCGAAACCCATAAGTTTGAATTACAACCATTTAACGTGAAATTAGGGATTATTTCTTAGCTGTCATTTAAATCGGTTCTGAAAAGGTCCAAAAATGAATAAACTGTGCCTTACACTAAATGAATCAGCTATTTGGCTACTTGTTTTATGTATTCCTATTTATTTATGACAAGTATTCCGTAAATTCGGTGGCAATAAAACTTTACTATGAAAAACAAAATTCTCCTCTCTTTCCTTTTCCTTCCGTTTATTCATTTTGCACAAGATTCTCACGGATCCTGTTCTTCGGTGAAGAAACACACCAATTCCCAATTAAAGAGCAACACCTTTTCCATTGCTCAAATTGCACAGACCGAATTGTATGATGTTCATTATTACTTTCTGAACCTGAATATGACCAATACCGCAACCACTTTGTCGGGGTCTGGTGAAATTCATGCTACCGCACGGGTAAACCTGGACACTGCCCTGGTTGAGTTCTTCCAAACATTTGTAATCTCATCCATTGAAGTGGACGGAACACCGGTTTCTTACACCCGTCAGAACAGTGCTCTGAAAGTCCCCGTGAATAAATTATCCGGCGAAAACTTTGTGATCCACGTCAATTACAGCGGAACACCTCCCACTGCTTCAACCAATCCACTTGGCGGAGGCGGAATGACCAATGACGATTCTCCTTCCTGGGGAAACCAGGTGACCTGGTCTTTATCCGAGCCTTTTGCAGCATACGAATGGTTCCCGGTAAAGCAATCTTTAAAAGACAAAGCCGACAGCTGTTCCGTTTGGATCACTGTTCCTTCCTCTTGCAAAGCGGGATCAAACGGATTGCTTCAACAGGTAGTTGATTTGGGGAACGGAACACATCGTTTTGAATGGAAACACAGACATCCGATTGACTATTACCTGATCTCGGTTGCTGTAGCAGAATACGTTGAATACAACGTCACGGCAAATCCGGCAGGTTCCGGGCCGGTCCTGATCCAAAACTTCATTTATGACAATCCGGGGACGCTTCCGAATTTTCAGGATGATATTGATGAAACGGTTGACTTTATGGAACTGCTTGCTGATCTGTTCGGACCTTATCCGTTCGCAGATGAAAAATATGGTCACTGCATGGCCCCGATCTCAGGAGGAATGGAACATCAGACGATGACCACGCAGGGATTTTTCAATCCAACTTTGACTTGTCACGAGCTGGCTCACCAATGGTTTGGTAATCACGTTACCTGTTCTTCCTGGGCAGATATCTGGGTAAATGAAGGATTTGCTTCTTATGCGGAATACATGATGCTTGAGGAACTATATCCAGGGCAGCATTTGCAGGACATGCTCGACAGACACGATAACATTATGTCGCAAGTGGGTGGTTCTGTTTGGGTAGAAGATTCTCTAAGCGACGGAAGTATTTTTTCCGGCAGACTGGTTTACGACAAAGGTGCTGCAATTGTTCACACACTTCGTTTCCTGATTAATGACGACCAGACATTCTACGATGCTTTACAAATTTATCAGTCTATGTATGCCGATTCTGTTGCTTCAGGGATTGAACTGGTCGAAGTTTTCGAAACTGAAAGCGGTTTAGACTTATCTGCTTTCCTGGAGGAATGGTATTTTGGGGAAGGGTATCCAACTTATGCTGTTCGCTGGAACAATGTAGGCAGCGATCTGTTATTGGAAATCAATCACACCACTTCCAGACCAAGTGTTACGCCTTTATTTACAAACGACCTGGAATTACGTTTTGACAGAAGCGGCGCATTGGCTGATACCATTATTCGTTTTCAAATAACAGGGAACCAAAACCAATTCATTATTCCGAATGCTTCCAACTTTGTGAACATTAACAAGATTGACCCGAATAACTGGATCTGCAATAAAATCGGCGGAATTACGAAAGACCTGAACTTCACAGCAGGATTGGAAGACAATCCAACTAAACCGGGAATTGCGGTTTATCCAAATCCTTCGAATGGTCCGGTAACTATTGAAATGAGTAAATCGGGTGAGTACAGTCTGGTGTTAATGGATGCCAAAGGAAGTGAGATCACTTCTTATGAATTCGACACTTCGACAACACTTGATTTGAAGGATCAGGCGCAGGGAACGTATATTCTCCAGGTAGTTTCAAAAGCTACCGGAGAAAAGTTCAATAAGTTAATCAAGAGATAGAAACCGGGACTTTTGGAATGTATTTATTTAGATTCAATTTATTTAGAGGGTTTTAGCCGGCTCAAATCTTTAATTTATTGTTATTTATCATTTCATTCCCAAAATCATCCCTAATTTTACGGAACTAAAAACCTCCGATTCCGCACGTGCGGGACGGGATTTAAAAAAGACAAGATGAAAAAGATCGCTTTATTACTATTGGTTGGTTTTGGAATTGCTGCATTGGCAAACCAGGCAACTGCTCAAAGCAAATTACAAGACTGGGCTGAATTGAAAGAGTTCCATAAGGTAATGGCCCAAACATTCCACCCAAGTGAGGAAGGAAACCTGGAACCAATCAAAACACGTATCGGTGAGATGGTACAAAAAGCAAAAACGCTTCAGGCATCTAAATTCCCGGCTGATTTCGACAATGAGAAAGTAAAGAAAGCTGTTGATCAATTGGTAACAGACAGCCAGAAACTGGAAGCTGATATTAAAAATGGCGCTAGCGATAAAAAGATCACCAAATCCATTGCCGGTTTGCACGATGTGTTTCATCAAATCGTAGGACTTTGTTCTGCGAATGAGGAACATCATGATCACGAGCACAAAGAAGGTGACGGTCATAGCCACTAAGGACAACTCTTACTAAGAAAAGTAATTCCGCAATATTACGTCCTGATCTGCCTCGGTAGATCAGGACTTTTTATTTCTACCTGACTGTAAAATTCAGCTTAACTTAAAATTACTCGCTAACAAACTACTCATAAACAGCATTTTAACACGGAAATATGTCAATATAAGAATCTGAAATACGAGGATCAAATTGTGAGAACACCACTCAAAAAACGAATGTAATTCCGCAATATTACGTCCTGATCCGTCTCGAAAAGATCAGGACGTAATTTAATAGGCAAAGTTTCTAAAATCCATTGACTCCATTTACGGTAGTGTATTTCAGAATGTTTTTTTTGTCCGGATGAATGCGGGCAAATGCGGATTGAACAGCCAGTGTTCCTTCATGAAAACCACACAAAATCAATTTCAATTTGTTTTCATAGGTATTCACATCACCAATGGCATAAATTCCGGGTATGTTAGTGGAATAATCCAGCGTATTGACTTTGATTGCATTTTTCTCGATTTCCAGCCCCCAATCAGCAATTGGTCCCAAAGACGGTTTTAATCCGAACAAAGGAATAAAATGATCCGCTTTTGTAATCAATTCTCCGTTTTTCGAATGACTGATCACCACTTCTTCCAACGTTGTTCCACCTTTCAATCCCGTTACTTCAGCTTCCGTGATCAGAGCAATTTTTCCGGAACCTGCCATATCGATTACTTTCTGAACGGAATCCAAATGTCCTCTGAATGAAGCACTCCGATGCACCAAAGTCACTTCCGAAGCAATGTTATTCTCTGCCAGATAAATCGACCAGTCCAATGCGGAATCTCCACCACCTGCAATGACACATTTCTTTCCTCTGAAAACTTCCGGGTCTTTAATCATGTAATCGACTCCTTTTTCCTCGAAATGTTCAAGGCTTTCAATGGGAGGCTTTCGTGGTTCAAACACTCCCAATCCGCCTGCAATGATCACTACGGGAGCTTGATGCTTTGTTCCTTTAACGGTTGACACAACAAATGAACCGTCTGCTTGTTTTTCAATCGTTTTTGCAGCTTCACCCAAGGTAAATCCGGGTTTAAAAGGTGCCGCTTGTTCCATCAGGTTATCGATCAGGTCACCGGCTAAAACGGATGGAAACCCGGGGATGTCATAAATGGGCTTTTTCGGATAGATCTCGGAACACTGTCCACCGGGTTGCGGTAATGAGTCAATCAAATGACACCGTAACTTCAATAATCCGGCTTCAAATACGGTAAAAAGTCCAACAGGGCCTGCCCCAATGATAATGATATCTGTTTCGATCATGATTCAAGTATTTTATGTGTCTCGTTTAATTTTTAAGATGGTTTTGAGATTTCTGTTTTTATAGACCAACTGGTTTAATTGAAAATGTAAAATGGAGAATTGAAAAGAACTTCGCTAATCTATCAAGAGAACTTACATCTATTCTTTTCCATTTTCAATTTTCAATTCTCACTTTTCCATTCAAATGACTCCCGCAGCCACTGTTTGGTTTGTATTTTCATTGATTAAAATAAATGCTCCCGATTTTGGCAAGTGCTTGAACGAATCAAAACTCAGGGCCTCCGCTGTTTTAATGGAAACTTTCGCTAGTTCGTTCAAATGCAGGCTTCCGTCACTTTCCAAATCCTGAAAACTGTGAATATCAATCTTGGAATGAATTGCTTTAATGACCGTTTTGGTTCGGAAACTATTCTGTTGCAACAAAAATTTCTGTCCGGAATTAAACGCTGCATTGTCCATCCAGCAAATCGTTGCTTCTATCAATTTTTCCGTTTGAGGAAGGGAATTTTTGGGAACAATTGTATCTCCCCTGCTGATATCCAAATCATCTTCCAAATGCAGAACTACAGGCTGATTTTTCTGAGCAAACGGAACATCTTTCAAATTGGATTCGATTCGGGTTATGCGTGTTTGTAAACCTGATGGCAAAATAACTACCTCATCGCCTGTCTGAAATTTACCGCTCAAAACGCTTCCTGCATACCCCCGGTAGTCGTGAAAGATTTCTGTTTGCGGTCGAATAATGTATTGCACTTGAAAACGCGCTTCTTCCATCCGTTCCTTTTGATCTACTTCTACGGTTTCCAAATAATCCAATAAAGGCAATCCGTTGAACCAATCCAATCTTTCTGAGCGATGAACCACGTTTTCTCCGGTTAATGCTGAAGCAGGAATAAAATCTACTTTATTCAAACCAATCAATTGAGCGAATGTTTTGTATTCCGAAACAATGTGATTGAAGCGCTCTTCGCTGTAATCCACCAAATCCATTTTATTGATGCACAACAATACATGAGGAACTCCCAGTGTTGCCGAAATAATACTGTGTCGTTTGGTTTGATCCGTGATCCCATTCCTGGCATCTACCAAAATAATAGCCAACTGTGCAGTTGAAGCTCCGGTAAACATATTTCTGGTATACTGAGCGTGCCCGGGAGTATCTGCAATGATAAACTTTCGCTTGTCCGTAGAGAAGTACTTGTAGGCCACGTCAATCGTAATTCCTTGTTCACGCTCTGCACGAAGGCCGTCTGTCAGCAAAGCCAAATCAATCGTCGTGTTTTCACCCGTTGTTTTACTCTGTCGGGTTAATGTTTCTATAATATCAGTGGAAATTGATTCACTGTCGTAGAGTAAGCGCCCAATTAAAGTGCTCTTTCCATCATCTACATTTCCTGCTGTAAAAAATCGTAATAAATCCATATTCCTAATTCCTAATTCCTAATTCCTAATTCCTAATTCCTAATTCCTAATTCCTAATAAAAAAGTTGTCCAAAAAGTTTATATGTTCAAATAATTCGTAATTAAAAATACCCCCCTTTTTTCCGATCCTCCATTGCTGCTTCGGAAATGCGGTCATCCATACGCGTTGCTCCTCTTTCCGAGATTTTAGCATCTGAAATTTCGGCAATAATATCCTCCACAGTAAAGGCTTCACTTTCAACCGCTGCGGTACATGTCATGTCTCCAACAGTTCGGTAACGCACTTTTTTGGTAACAATTTGATCTGTTTCATCCAGATTCAAAAATTCGTTGTTTGCCATTAACTGACCGTTTTCTGTTACCACGCACTCGCGTTCGTGTGTAAAGTAGATTTGCGGCAACCCGATGTTTTCACGTTTGATGTAATTCCAAACATCCAATTCTGTCCAGTTACTAATTGGAAACACGCGTACATTTTCGCCCTTGTCGATCCGGCCATTGTAAATACTCCACAACTCGGGTCTTTGCAATTTCGGATCCCACTGACCAAACTCGTCCCGGACAGAAAATACCCGTTCTTTTGCCCGCGCCTTTTCTTCATCTCGTCGAGCCCCACCAATGCACGCATCAAATTCGAATTCTTCGATTACTTCCAGCAATGTGTAAGTTTGTAATGCATTTCTGCTTGGGAACTTTCCTTTCGCATCCTGTAATTTGTTTTTCACAATCGTATCCGCTACATTCCGGACAATCAACTGTTCTCCAAGCTCAGCAGCTAAAGAATCTCTAAAATCCAGTGCTTCCTGAAAATTATGTCCGGTATCCACATGAACCAGCGGAAAAGGAAATTTCCCCGGTCTGAATGCCTTCAGTGCTAAATGCACCAAACAAATACTGTCTTTTCCTCCTGAGAATAATAAAGCTGGTCTGTCGAATTGTCCGGCAACTTCTCTCAAAATATAGATGGCTTCCGCCTCTAATTCGTCTAAATAATCTTTCATATAATTCCTAATTCCTAATTCCTAATTCCTAATTCCTAATTCCTAATTCCTAATTCCTAATTC
>CAMLDR010000095.1 GCA_946478775.1 uncultured Flavobacteriales bacterium | reverse complement strand
TGGCGTTGAACGTATCAAAGCAGATTCTCGACGCTTTTGTCGCAATTGAAGAAAATATACAAAAAGCAAACATCGCTCAGTTTGAGCGTGGAGAAGGTTTCACTAGTGATGTAAATAGTGAGCTGAATACAACTCCTAAGAATGCTGAAAATGCTGCTAAGAGAGAAAAGTTGCAGAAGATTTTAAAGCAAATGGATGAAGTAAACAAGATATCCGATAAGTTGCTTAAAAATATTGATGAGATTAAACTTGAGATCTTAGAGAAATCCGGTGAAGCTGTAAAGGAATACAAAAAGGACGACGAGAATACAATCCTTTGGGAAAAAGGGGCGAATTGTAAGCCTATTCGTATGAACCTGATGGCTGTTCAGGCAAAGGATCAATACGATGTTCCAATGCACGAAATCGTAGGAGAAGATATTAAAACTCCAACTGGAAAAGGAAAACAGTTGTGGGATGATTTAATCAAATTCCGCGCGGATATCCTGAAAACGGTAGGTTCTTACAAAGAAGGAGGTAAATCATACTCCATTAATGTGAAACCGATCAATACGTATAAGAGCAATGCGGACTTGGTGAAGCAGGTTTCTGATATGGTGAAGAAAAGCAATGTGAATCACATGGATGATGACCAGGCTTTAACGGACTTGTACATTAACTTGACGAAGCCTGAAAGAATGAAAGTTCACGATATGGAAGGTGTTCACTGGATCGGAGCTACATTTGATCACTCTCCGTTAGTAGCGGCAGTTGCATCTTTAACTTCGATGCAACAGGATGTTTTGTCTGCTCGTGCTTATGCGCTTGCTCACTTGAAATCTAAAGTGTCTACAGGAGAATACTCATTCAATAAAATCATGCCTTTGGCTTACGGACCTCCGATTGCTAACACAGGTGATGAAGTAGAGTTGAAAGTAATGATGGCAGCATTTGACTCGGATAACCAACCAGAGGTAACTTCCAATAATGGAGCTATCGAGATTGCTGGTGGTCAGGGTACTATAAAAACAAAAGTTGCCGGAGGTGCTGAAATGGTATTGAGCGGTACTGTATCGATCAAGAACAAATCAGGAGTTAAGAAAACTGAGAACTGGACGCATACAATTAAGATCATGAAGCCGCAGGGAACTGTTTCTCTTCCTGAATTGAATGTATTGTATAAAGGATATAACAATATTGTTGAAGGTGTTGCTTCTGGTTACGATCAGACTATCCTGAACGGTAACGGTGTTTCTTTGACAAAATCAGGTAACGGTTATATCGGTCGTGTGAGCGGAGCTGGAAGAACAGCTACAATCTCTATCTCCGGTAAAAACTCGGTAACAAACAAAACGGTTTCATTGGGAACATTTACTTTCCGTGTAATGAACTTACCTCCTCCATCTTTGTTCTTCGGAGCAGTTGAAGACGGTGGTAAAGCTTCTAAAGCAGAAACACGTTTATTTGCACGTTACTCGGATAGCCCTTTGAAAGCTGAATTCGTTGTTCAATCATGGGAATTGAACGTTGCCGGTGCTCCTCGTCCTGCTAAAGGATCAGGAAACCAGTTAAACGCGGATGGAATCAGCTTAATGAGACAAGCAAAACCAGGATCCAGTATCAGCTTTATGACGCAAGTTAAAGGGCCGGACGGAATCCTACGTAAGAAAAGTGGTGTGTTTACCATTTAATAAATAATAAGTAATAGAGTGTCAATCATGAAACGTTTAGTTCTATTAAGTACCTTGATTGCAGGTTCGTTTTTAACGAACGCGCAGGAAATCAATGGTGGGCCAGTGAATGTTCCTCAGGCGGATGTAATTGATGGGGTGTATATGACAGAACATATACCTACCAAAAGAATGGTCCCATACGAGTTTGTTCGTGAAGCTGATGTAGTCTGGAGTCATCGTGTTTGGCGCATGATTGATATGCGTGAAAAAATGAATCATCCGATTTATTTACCGTTTGATTATCACACGCCATCCGGTCAGTATGTTCGAAATACAAGCCGTTGGTCTTTGTGGACGATCATGCGTCACCATATCATTAATGGAGATTTGAAAGTGTTTTCCCCTTATAATCCGTATCAGTTTGATATGTTAGATGGAGATCAGTTTAAATATCCGATAGTACCTGAAGCGGGTAAGAATTATTATACTGATTCTTTATTCCGCGACAAAGTATTCTATTATTTAGGAAAATTGGGTGCTCAAAGTGATGTTCCATTGACTAATGAATTCGGAGATCCAATTGAGATCACACTTCCGGATGGAACAATTACCTTCAAGTATCCGCCAGCTGATACCATGTGGATTGATTCTGAGCAAATTGTTCAGTACCGCATTAAAGAAGATTGGTTCTTTGATAAAGAACGATCTGTATTAGATGTGCGTATCCTTGGAATTGCACCGGTTGTATACAGGGAAGAAGTTTCTCCTACAGGTGGTAAGAACATTACCGGAATGGATGAGAAATTTTGGTTATACTTCCCACATTGTCGTTACATTTTAGCTAACTACTTTGTATACAATGAGAAGAATGACGCCCAATGGCAAAGTTTTGATGACTTGTTCTGGCAGCGTCGCTTCACTAGTTCTATCTACCGTGAAAGTAACGTGTTTGATCGCGAGATCGATAGTTACAAAACTGGTGTGGATGCACTAATGGAATCTGAGAAGATTACAGAAGAGATCAGAAATTTCGAACACGACGTTTGGAACTTCTAATCGAATCAAAAAAATAAGAAAGACCCCGGTCCCGTACATACGAGATCGGGGTTTTTGTTTATAACTACCTGATAAACACCTGTAACCATTGACTTGTTTTTTCGCTATCTGAAAAACCCAGGCCATGAAAAGAGTTACCTCCCTTAGCAATCCCGTCTCAAGACGGGGCTTCAGTCTTCGTCAGCGACAGCTGACTCTTATCTTATTTCTTGCAGCATTCCATGATGTGAATGCGCAATGTGAATCAACGGATTTTATTTCCTCCACACCAACTTTGGATTATCCGTATGTCAAAGAACATATTCTAACGAAACGAACCGTTCCTTACGAGTATATCAGGGAAGCGGACGTTGTATGGAGCAAACGTGTTTGGCGTGAAATTGATCTGAGAGAAAAAATCAATCACTCCTTGTACTACCCGTTCGATTATCATACTCCTTCCGGGCAATACGTAAGAAATACCAATTGCTGGTCCTTATGGACGATCCTGAGACACCACATTGTCAAGGGAGAATTGAAACTGTTTTCAGCCTATAATCCCTATCAGTTTGATATGGTGGACGGTGATCAGTTTAAGTATCCGGTTGCTCCTAAACCAGGCGGAAATTATTGCAATGATTCCATTTTCAGGAATGAAGTGTTCTATTATTTAGGGAAATTGGGACCTGAATCAGATGTTCCACGATCTACTGTGGATGGAAGGGATTCTACCATATGGGTAAACGGAGTGGAAGAATATGTTTATTACCCGAGAGATACTTTTTGGATCGATTCAAAAGATATTGTAAAGTACCGTATCAAGGAAGATTGGTTTTTCGATAAAGAACGCTCGGTGATGGATGTCCGCATCATGGGCATCGCACCGGTAATTCTAAAAGAAGAAACAGCACCGAACGGACAGAAAACGATTGCAGGTCTGGAAACCAAATTTTGAATCTACTTCCCGCACCTGAGATACCTGCTGACCAATTATTACGTGTATAATGAGAAGAATGATGCACAATGGATGAGCTTCGATGACCTGTTTTGGAAACGCCGCTTTTCAAGTACGGTGTACAAGGAAAGCAATGTGTTTGACCGGTCTATAGACAGTTACAGGACGGGAGTTGATGCTCTGCAGGAATCCGCTGATATTATAGAGAATATCCGGACTTTTGAACAGGATGTCTGGAATTTCTAGCAGATAATGTCGGTGAGAACCGGCATTTTTTTTTTTGCCTTCCTGTTACTAATTGAATAAAAGACATTCGATTGGTATAACTTAAAAATTGAAATCATGGCAGGAGGAAAAGAAACCCCGAGACAAAAGATGATCGGAATGATGTACTTAGTGTTGACTGCTCTTTTGGCATTGAACGTATCCAAAACTATCCTGGACGCTTTTGTGGCAATCGAAGAGAATACTCAAAAATCGAACGGTATGCAGGTGGATCGCGGCTCCGAATTTATTTCGGATGTGTCGAATGAAATAGTCTCAACCAATCCGAAAGAGAATGCTGAAAAGCTTCGAAAGTTGAAAAAAGTAATGAAGCAGATGAAACAGGTGGATCAGCTTTCAGCGAGTTTGATCCGGGAAATTGACCAGGTGAAGATGGAACTGTTGAAAGAATCCGGAGAAGAAGTGTCTACAGTCAAACCGGACGACCGCGAAACCATCATTTGGGAGAAAGGAAATGGCTGCAGACCTGCACGGATGAACCTGATGGCTGTTCAGGCAAAAGACCAGTATGACATTCCGATGTACATTCTGATTGGCGATGATATCAAAAATCCGACGGGAAAAGGAAAGAAGATCTGGAATGACTACAACGGATTTCGTTCAAAATTAATTCAGGCAATGGGAACTTACCGGGAAGGAAAGAATAGTTTTTCAATCAACCCGAAAGCAATCAATTCGTTTAAGAATAACCAGGATCTCAGGAAACAAGTGAAACAAATGTTGCTTTCATCCAAAGCCAATTTGAGAGATGACGAAGAGATCCTCTCATCGATATACATGAATCTGACAAAACCGGAGCGAGTTACTCAAAACGAACTTTCCGGAGTTCACTGGATCGGACAAACATTCGATCACGCGCCTTTGGTTGCGGCTTTGGCTTCCCTGTCTTCGATGCAGCAGGATGTGCTTTCTGCCCGATCATTGGCTTTGGCTCATTTAAAATCGAAAGTGGCTGTCGGAGAATATTCGTTTAACAGGATTGTAGGATTGGTCTACGGCCCGGAAATTGCAAATGTCGGAGATGAAGTTGAATTGAACGTAATGATGGCTGCCTTTGATTCCGATAATCAGCCAACGGTGACTTATAATGGAAATTCTTTCCGTGGAACCGAAGGAAAAGGATTGATTAAAACAAAAGTGGGTTCGGGAACAGAAATGACACTTAGTGGAACAGTTTCGATTAAAAACAAATCTGGAATCGAGAAAAAGGAGAACTGGACACATACGATCAAAATAATGAAGCCGCAGGGAACTGTCTCGCTGCCTCGGTTGAATGTGCTTTACAAAGGATATAACAACATTGTTGAAGGTGTTGCTTCAGGATACGATCAGACAATTTTAAGCGGGAACGGGGTTTCTTTATCCAAATCGGGAAGTCAGCATATCGCGAAAGTTTCCACAAGTGGTAAAACAGCTTCCATTGATATTTACGGGATCAATTCTGTTTCAAAGAAGAAAGTGAAATTAGGATCTTATTCATTTCGTGTGATGACACTTCCAAATCCTGAGTTTTTCTTTGGTGCAGTGGAAGAAGGAGGTAAGATTTCCAAGGATGAGAAGAACTTGTTCTCTCGCTACAAGAACAGCCCCTTAGATGCAAAATTCAGTATTCTAAATTGGGAATTGAGCTTGAATACGGCTCCAAAACCCGAAAAAGGGAAGGGGAACCGCATTTCTGATGAAGCGACGCGATTACTTAAACAGGGAAAACCTGGTACAATTGTGAATATCAGAATGGAGTATGTGGGTCCGGATCAAATTGTGAGGAAAAAACTGGCATCCTTTGTTCTTTAAAAGTAGGGGTCGAACAGCACGTGCGGGATTCGACCCTTATTTTCTGTTTGTTCAATCATTCAAACTACTGGAACCTTTTGAACTTATTCCTTTTCACTTCTAACTTTCTAAGACTTTACCTACCTTTGCACTATGCTTGTTTTGGAAAAATTGGGAGTGCATTTCCCGCAAGGTTATTTATTTGAAGAATGTTCTGCCCAGGTCAACCAGGGTGACCGCATTGGTTTAGTTGGTAAAAACGGGGCAGGGAAATCCACACTTTTACGATTAATTGCTCAGACAGAAAAACCGACCGATGGTCAAATACACCGTCAGAAAGGCTTGGAACTAGGCTTCCTGACCCAGGATATCGTAATTGATACAACTCAAAGTGTATTTGATTACCTGTTTTTTTCCAATGATCAATTGAATCATTTGCGTTTACACATTGATGAGATCAATAAGCAGCTGACGACCCGTGAAGACTATGAATCCGAATCCTATTTGGAACTCCTGAATGACCTGAATGCAACCAATGACCTGTTCAATATCCACGACGGATTTCAATGGGAAGAGAAAATTGCTTCTGTATTGGATGGATTGGGATTTCAAAAGGATGATTTTGAAAAGCCTTTGAACTCATTTTCAGGAGGATGGAAAATGCGGGCCGAATTAGCTAAGATATTAGTGAACAGACCGAATTTATTGCTCCTGGATGAGCCTACAAACCACCTGGATATCGTTTCCATTCAATGGCTGGAAAATTACCTGACGAAATTTGACGGAGCTGTAATAGTTATTTCCCATGACAGGTTGTTCCTCGACAACGTGACGAACCGAACCTGGGAAATTTCCTTTGGTAAGATCCTTGACTTTCCGCATGCCTATTCGAAATACAAGGAGTTACGTGCAGAAGAATTGGAACGGTTGGCAGACGCGAAGAAACAGCAGGATAAAGACATTAAACATACGCAGGAGCTGATTGATAAGTTCCGTGCGAAAAAGAATAAAGCTGCTTTTGCACAGTCATTGATCAAAAAGCTGGATCGTACTGAACGCATTGAGTTGGAAAGTGATGCAGTTGCACGGATGAACATTTTTTTTCCGCTGAATGTACAGCCCGGAAAATGGGTACTTGAAATGGAACATTTGGGTAAAAGCTATGGGCCAAGAACTTTATTCAAAGACATTTCGATTACCGTTGGAAGAGGAGAGAAAATTGCACTTCTCGGACCTAACGGGGTTGGTAAGTCTACCTTGTTCAAATGCCTGACGAAAGAAATTGATTTTGAAGGAAAGGTCGAATTTGGCCACAATGTGAAGATTACCTATTTTGCCCAGGATCAGGCAGAACGTTTGAATAAGAATTTGAGTGTTTATGAAACGGTAGACCTGGTTGCTTCCGGAGATGTTCGAAAAGACCTGCGTTCAATCTTAGGAGCATTCCTTTTTTCAGGCGAGGACATCGATAAGAAAGTAGGGGTTTTATCCGGTGGTGAACGAACACGTTTGGCTTTGTGCCAGCTATTGCTTAGTCCCTCGAATGTATTGATCCTCGATGAGCCGACGAACCATTTGGATATTCAGAGCAAGCAGGTACTAAAAAGGGCTCTGCTGCAATACGAAGGAACATTCCTGATCGTTTCTCACGACCGGGAATTTTTGGATGGATTAACGAACCGTATTTGGGATATTGAGAACCAAACCCTGAAAATCCATCATTTTGGAGTATACGAATACCTGGATCGGAAACTGTCCGTTAACAAGCCCGTGCCTAAAACGGAAAAGAAACCGGTACAGAAAATAATAGAAATAGAAGAATCGCCTGTCAAAGTTCATTCCAACGAAGACAGAAAAGAACTGAAGCGCAAGAAGAATCAGCTTCAAACGAAGGTAAGACAGCATGAAGAGCGCGTTCAGGAATTGGAAAAAGAAGTGAAGGTCCTGGAAGATCAACTGGCGACAATGGATTTTTCAGATTCAACAA
The DNA here is from genome assembly GCA_946478775.1 of uncultured Flavobacteriales bacterium. The sequence goes on along the minus strand of CAMLDR010000095.1, from coordinate 8,091 downwards.
AAACGGCCCCGGTTTTAAAGGAATTTGAAGACGTCAAGTCCAAATTGGATTATTACTCGGATCTGTGGATGGAAGCAACGGAAGAATTGGAAAGCATACAAGATTAAGATGAAAGGATTACTGGATAAAATGCGGGTTTCCTTTGAGGAACCGATTCAATACCAACTTGTTTTAAATAACGAGCCGCTGATCAGGATGAATGACCTGATCGGAAAGGAAATTGAACTGAACTGGACGGGGAGAATTATCTGTTCCAATTGCGGAAAGCAAACTAAAAATTCATTCGGACAAGGTTTTTGTTTTCCATGTTTTCAGTCCGCACCGCAAGCTTCTCCCTGCATCATCAGCCCGGAACTCTGCAAAGCCCATTTGGGTGAAGGACGGGATATTGATTGGGAGCACAAACACCACAATCAGCCGCATATCGTTTATCTGGCGGCTTCAGACAGCATCAAAGTCGGAGTTACCCGTGCAGAGCAAACATTAACGCGCTGGATCGACCAGGGAGCATCTCATGCCATCATTCTGGCAGAGACAAATAATCGGTATGAAGCAGGGATTATTGAAGTGGCGCTGAAGTCTTTGATGACAGACAAAACGAACTGGCAACGAATGCTCAGAAATGAAATTAATCACGAATTGGACCTCCTGGATGAAAAGGGAAGAGTGGAAGATTTGCTGCCATTCGATATGCGTGATTTTGTGAGTATGAATGATGCGATTATTTCCCTGAATTACCCGGTGGAAAAGTATCCGGTAAAAGTGAAAAGCATCAGCTTCGACAAATCTCCTCTTATTCAGGGAAGATTGGCCGGAATCAAAGGACAGTACTTGATTTTTGATGACGAAAGAGTCTTGAATATTCGCAAACATACGAGTTACGAAATCGAATTTTCTCACCATTAAGTTTTGAACTTTTTGTTGTTGTAATTATTCTCGTTAATTTCTGCAAAAAAAGGATCAAAATCATCAGAATCGTATTAATTTTAATACTCTTAAAAAACTATCAAACATGTTCGATAAAAACGAATTTCACAAGTACGCAACAAAGCATGTCGGACTTTCCAGCATGCATTTAGACAGCTACATCGAATCTTCATTAACACCTTATATTATTGAAGAACGTCATATGAATATGACGCAAATGGACGTATTTTCGCGTTTAATGATGGACCGTATCATTTTCCTGGGAACAGGGATCAACGATCAGGTCGCAAATATCATCAATGCTCAGTTACTATTCCTTGAATCAGTAGATGCAAAGAAAGATATCCAGATTTATTTGAATTCTCCGGGAGGATCTGTTTATGCAGGTTTGGGAATTTATGACACCATGCAGTATATTAAACCGGACGTAGCAACGATCTGTACAGGAATGGCTGCATCTATGGGAGCAGTATTAATGTGTGCAGGGGCTGAAGGAAAACGTTCCGCTTTGAAACATGCACGCGTAATGATCCACCAACCGCTTGGAGGTGCTCAAGGTCAGGCTTCTGATATCGAAATCACCGCTCGTGAGATTCAGAAATTGAAAAAAGAATTGTACGACATTATTGCAACTCACTCGAAACAAACGTATGAAAAGGTTTGGGCTGACTCAGATCGTGACTACTGGATGACAGCTGAAGAAGCAAAAGATTATGGAATGGTGGACGAGATTTTGCTTCGCAACCCAAAATAGTCTAACTTTACACAATACTATCTAAAAGTCATCTCGGCTCAGCCGGGGTGACTTTTTTGTCGATTAAAATTAGAATATGTCAAAAAAGGAAACTTCCTGCTCGTTTTGTGGAAGACCACGAAGTCAAGTCGGTTTATTAATAGCAGGTTTATCAGGCCACATTTGTGATCATTGCATTGCCCAGGCAAGAATGATCGTAGATGAAGATCAGACTACTAAAACGTCCACTCAAAATGCTCCTGTAAATGTTCTGAAACCTCAGGATATTAAAGAGCGACTGGATGAATATGTAATCGGACAGGATGATGCCAAGAAAACACTTTCGGTTGCCGTTTACAATCACTACAAACGTTTGCATCAAACAAAGATCGAAGACGTAGAGATTGAAAAATCGAACGTGATTTTGGTTGGACGCACAGGAACGGGTAAAACCTTACTTGCAAAGACCATTGCGAAGATGCTGAACGTTCCGTTTTGCATTGCCGATGCAACCGTTTTAACGGAAGCAGGTTACGTTGGAGAAGACGTGGAAAGTATTCTTTCCCGTTTGTTGCAGGCTGCAGATTACAATGTTCAGGCAGCACAGCATGGAATTGTTTTCATTGATGAGATCGATAAAATTGCCCGCAAGAGCGATAATCCTTCTATTACACGTGACGTTTCCGGGGAAGGAGTTCAACAGGCTTTATTGAAATTATTGGAAGGTTCAACCGTAAACGTTCCGCCGCAGGGAGGAAGAAAACATCCGGAGCAGAAAATGATCTCGATCGATACAAAGAACATTTTGTTTGTGTGCGGTGGTGCATTTGATGGAATCGAACGGATTATTGCAAGTCGTGTGAACAGACAAACCATTGGATTTGGTTCACAGGTAACTGAGAAAATAGACGAAGACAATTTCCTGAAATACATTACTCCGACGGATGTGAAATCGTATGGATTGATCCCGGAATTGATCGGGCGTTTCCCGGTATTAACTTACCTGGAACCACTGGATGCGAAAAGCCTGAAAAGAATCATTACAGAGCCGAAAAACGCAATTATCAAGCAATATATACGGTTATTTGAAATCGATGGCATTCGCCTGACATTTGATGCAAACGTATTGGATTTTGTAGTGGAGAAAGCAATTGAATTCAAATTGGGTGCCCGTGGATTGCGTTCTATTTGTGAAGCAATCCTGACAGATGCAATGTATGAATTGCCTTCCAAAAACGAAACAGAGTTCAGAGTTGACCTCGAATACGCAAAAGCACAATTCTCGAAAAGCAAAGTGGCGCGATTGAAAGTCGCATAAAGAATTATCCATTATAAATGGAATAATTATCAAGGGGATTTGTCTAAGAAGATGAATCCCCTTGATAATTTATAATTGAAAAGGTCATTGAGCGTAGTCGAAATGCATTTTCAATTAATCCTAAACGAACAATATTTAATCACCGAACCTTTTGCAGTGAACAATTGCTCGTAATGCGTTTTGATATGCAGAATGTCGCGAATCGTCGGGTCCAGGTCTTCGGGCATGGATTGGTACAAATCCCAGGTTGATTCAATTAAATCGTATTGGTGTTCTTTAATTTGTTCTTCCGTAGATTCAAACAACAGGCTTGAATCTGTTTTCAGATGAACAATTCCACCAGGCCTTAAAACGCGGCGATAGCGTGCAATAAATTGCTCGGAAGTCAATCTTTTTCTTGGTTTGAGAGGTTGAGGATCGGAGAAAGTCAACCAGATTTCGTCCACTTCATTGGCTTCAAAATAGGAATCAATGAAATCGATTTTGGTTCTAAGGAAAGCAACGTTCGTCAGGTTTTCATCCAATGCTTCTTTTGCACCCACGAACATACGGGAACCTTTAATGTCCACTCCTATGAAATTTTTATCGGGATAATGTTTCGCCAGCCCCACAGAATATTCTCCTTTTCCGCACCCCAATTCCAGTACGATCGGGTTGGTGTTCCTGAAGTAATTTTGGTGCCATTTTCCTTTCAATGGAAATGCATCCTGCGGATTGGATTGCAAGGTCGGTTCGAAGACATTGTCCCATAATTTCATTTCCGCAAAGCGTCTCAGTTTGTTCTTTCCCATAAATCGTTACAAAAGTACACAATCTCTAAAAGTTTTTTGCGGATTTCCCTCCAAATCGTAGCCTGTGATTTTCCCAATATATGTACATTTATACTTTAATACATAGATCTTATGTCAAAGAAGCATCATCACGCGCTTTCGTTCGCGGGATTGATTATCACAGTGGGAATTATTTTCGGAGATATCGGAACTTCACCACTTTACGTTTTAAAGGCAGTAGCCGGAGAACGTGAAATCACCGAACAATTGATCCTTGGAGGATTATCCTGTATTTTCTGGACACTTACACTCCAAACGACATTGAAGTACGTAATCATTACGCTTCGTGCAGACAACAAAGGGGAGGGAGGAATTTTTTCCTTGTACACATTGGTTCGCAGGCAGCGTAAATGGCTGGTGATTCCGGCGATGATCGGTGGAGCTGCCTTGCTTGCTGACGGAATTATTACACCACCGATCTCGGTATCTTCGGCAGTAGAAGGTTTGGGCTATATTAATCCCAAGATCAATACGGTTCCTATTGCGATTGCAATTATCATAGGTATTTTCGTCATTCAGCAGTTCGGGACTAAGTTTATCGGGCGTTTTTTCGGACCGGTCATGATGGTTTGGTTCCTGATGATCGGAATTGTCGGGTGTATGTACTTCATGAAAGACCCTTCGATTCTAAAAGCATTGAATCCTTATTACGCTTATGACCTCCTGGTTAATTATCCGAAAGGATTCTGGCTGCTTGGAGCGGTATTTTTATGTACAACAGGTGGTGAAGCTTTGTATTCCGATTTGGGACACTGCGGAAGAGAAAATATCCGTGTGAGCTGGGTTTTCGTGAAAGCAATGCTTTTGCTGAATTACTTCGGGCAGGGCGCTTATTTAATGGGTCATTTGGGTACAAACATTGAAGGAAATCCTTTTTATTCGATTGTTCCGGAAGGATTCAGACTGACAGCTGTGATTATTGCAACGGCTGCGGCGGTTGTCGCTTCACAGGCGATGATCTCGGGATCGTTTACTTTGATCAATGAAGCGATCCGTCTGAATTTGTGGCCGCGTGTAAAAGTGAATTTTCCATCCGAGATCAAAGGCCAACTCTATGTTCCTTCTATCAACTGGTTTTTAATGCTTGGTTGTATTGCAATTGTTTTCTTCTTAAGGAAATCGGAACGAATGGAAGCGGCTTACGGATTATCGATTATTCTTACGATGATCAGTTCCACCGTACTCTTGTATTTTTACTTCCTCCGTAAACATTGGAACCCGATCTTGCGCTACGGTTTGATCGGTTTGTTTTTCATTGTGGAAAGTAGTTTCCTGATCGCTCAAATTGATAAATTCCCGCAGGGTGGTTATATTACCTTGACTATCGCAGTTACTGTAATGTCAGTCATGTACGTGATCTATAAAAGTAAGATCATTCGGAACAGCATCATCGATTTCGTGAAAGTGAAGAGTTATCTGCCAATCCTTCAAAAACTATCTATTGATGATCAAATTCCAACTTATGCAACCCATTTGGTTTACCTCACAAGTGCGGAGCGTGTAGATGAAGTGGAATCCAAGGTGTTCTATTCCATTTTGGAGCAGCAGCCCAAGCGTGCAGAGCGTTATTGGTTTGTGCACGTTCACACAACGGATGAGCCTTATACCAAGGAATACAAAGTGACCAAGCACGATGAGAACGATTTGATCCGGATCGATTTCAAACTAGGGTTCCGGATTCAGCCTAAACTGGACATGATGTTTAAACAGGTGGTGGAAGAATTGGTTGAAAATAAAGAGATTGAAATCCTTTCAAGGTTCGCGTGTGAATACCATCACAGTGATCACATCGGTGATTTCAAGTTCATTGTGATCCGTAAGTTCCTGTCTAATGACAACGAGCTTCCCTGGTTCCATAAACTGATCATGAACGCTTATTTCTTTATTAAAGGAAGGGCTTTATCGGAGAAGAATGAATTTGGTTTGGATCCGAGTTCTTACGTGGAGGAGAATTTCCCTTACGTACTTTCGAAAGCTGCTCCGATCAATTTGAAGAGAAGCCAATAACACATGATTCCGGCCGAACTGTCACACGAGCGGATTTTATTCGCCTGCCTCGATTGGGGGAGCGGACATGTGGCCAGGTCCATTTCTTTATTGAAGCAATTATCCGGACAGGGAAACGAATTGGTTATTTCCTGTACTTCCGTTCAGAAGGCGGTTTTCACGACATATGAAATTCCCGCGGAATACATCGTGAACGACCGATTTCAGTTCCGGTTCAAAGGGGATGGCAATTTTACCTCAGAAATGCGGAGAAATGCATGGCGTTTTTCCCGATGGATCAAAGCAGAGCAGGCTGAAACCGAACAGTTAGTTCGTGTGCATCGGATTACGCTTGTTCTATCGGATCACTGCTACGGTTTTCGGTCGAATACCGTTCAATCCATTTTCATTACACACCAGGTTTCCCTGCCTCCAAAAGCAGGCTGGATCGCCCAGCGCATTCACCGGAAATGGATGAACCGTTTTTCAGCTATCTGGATCATGGACGATGCCCAAAAACGGCTTGCCGGAGTTTTGAGCAATCCCGTTCCTAAATCAACATATATTGGATTTTACTCGCGTTTCCGGGATCAGGAAATTTCCCTTATTCCAGGTAAAATCGTTGGAATTGTTAGCGGGCCGGAACCTTATTCTACGCAATTTTTTCATTGGATAATCTCAAAATATGGTGCTCAGAATCTAACGGTCATCTCTCCCAAAGTCTATTCGGAAGTTCGGGAGAATGTAACCCTCATCACTGATTGGAAACAGGCCGATGCGGAAATCGCTTCTGCAGAGACGATCATTTCCCGGAATGGTTATTCGACCCTAATGGATTTGCAGTTCCTACAAAAAAAAGCGGTTTTGATTCCAACGCCGGGTCAGCTGGAGCAAGAATACCTGGACTCCTTGCCCTCAGTGGGCACATCCCGCAGGTGCGGGATGTGTATTTTAGGCTTGTGTTTCTTGTGCTTCTTAGCGGGAATCTATTATGGATTGGCAATTCCTGAATAAGAAAGCTGTTTTGGTTCCAACACCGGGTCAGTTGGAACAGGAATACCTGGACTCCTTGCCCTCACTGGGCAAATCGACAGATGTCTATCCGTATTTTAGACTTGTGTTTCGTGTGCTTCTTAGCGGATTCTAATTTGTAATTCTGTCAGCCGCGGCAGAGAATTCGCAATTATTTAATCGTAATCCCACGCGAAGTAACCAAAGTCGATGAAGTTCCTTCAAACTTGTCCAAAGAAAAGGTAAACGTACTTCCAACACCGATCGTACTCCGAACAGAAATTGTTTGGTTATGGGAATCCAAAATGTGCTTCACGATGGAAAGACCAAGACCGGAACCACCTTCGTTTCGGTTACGGCTTTTCTCCACCCGGTAAAAACGCTCAAACAAACGCGGCAATTCGTGTGGTTCAATTCCCGGACCATTGTCTGAAATTTCCACGGAAACCAAATCGTCCACTTCGTAAAAGCGGATTTGGGTTTCCCCGTTCTCGTTTCCATAAGAAATGGAATTACTGATCAGATTGGTCAGCACCTGGGCGATTTTTCCGCGGTCAGCACGCACCATGATTTCCTTGCTGTAATCTTTGGCAAAGCGCAGTTTGATGTGTTTTTCCTGCGAACGCAATTCCAGACTGTCTATGACTTCCCTGGCGAGTTCCTTCAGGTCGAAAGGACGCTGGTCCATTTTCAGATCGTTGACTTCCAGCTTGGTCAGCTCGTCCAGGTCATTCAGGATATTGGTCATGCGGTCAATTGCCTTGGAAGCCCGTTCCAAAAACATCCTGTTCACTTTGTCATCTTCCAATCCGCCCTCCAATAAGGTCAAAACATAGCCCTGGATTGAAAAAACGGGAGTTTTCAACTCGTGTGCAAGGTTTCCTATGAATTCACGTCTGAATTTGTCCTGTTCCTGGAGCTGTGTGATCTCAGAACTGCGTTGTTCGCTCCATTTCTTGGAATCCGACTCAGCCGCTCCAATAATGTCCTTAGACATATTGATGTAGAGCTTTTCATCGGGCATGAGTTTTCCTTTTCGGATCGAGCGGTAAAGAATGCGCAATCGGTTGAAGATGAAGCTCCTGAATAGAAAATAGAAAGCAGTGAATGTAGAGACCGACCCAAAAAGGATGATAGATACAAATGCACCCGCCGGAATCGGATCGAAGAAGTGTACCACGAGCAGCGTAAGTGTTAAACAAACTGCAACAATGGCACTTCCTAAAAGAACAATGGTAAACGGATTTAATTTTTTCACTTTTCAGAAAATGTATAACCAACACCTT
>CAMLDR010000094.1 GCA_946478775.1 uncultured Flavobacteriales bacterium | reverse complement strand
GCTTTGGAAGCCCCGATTTCTAAGGCTTTATCAATCTGAGACTTATCTTCCATCAGGGCATTATATTTTTCCCGTTCTGTTGAATATTTATCCAAAATCAACTCCAAAAGTGAATTTTTTGCATGGCCGTAACCATAATTTCCACCCAGGTAGTTCGCACGCATGGTTTCAATCTCGGAAGGAGAGGCCAATAATTCGTACAAACGGAAAATATGACAGGTATCCGGGTCTTTCGGTTCCTCCAATCCTTTGCTATCTGTTACGATCGACATCACCTGCTTTTTCAGTTGTTTTTCGGGCAGGAATATGTTGATCGTATTATTTCGGGACTTACTCATTTTTTCTCCGTCAGTTCCGGGAACAATCTTGGTTACTTCGTCAATGCGCGCTTCCGGTAAAACAAATGTTTCCCCCATTTTCAGGTTGAATTTGTCTGCCACATCGCGGGAAATTTCCAAATGCTGCAGCTGGTCTTTACCAACCGGAACCACATTGGCATCATACAGGAGGATATCCGCAGCCATCAGGATCGGATAGGTAAACAAGCCGGCATTGACATCGCTTAAATAATCTGCCTTGTCTTTAAAACTGTGAGCAAGCGTTAAACGCTGGAATGGAAAAAAACACAATAAATGCCACATCAATTCGGTTACTTCCGCCACATCACTTTGTCTGTAGAATGTTGTTTTCTCCGGATCCAACCCACAGGCTAACCATACAGCTGCCGTGGAATACGTGTTTTCGCGCATCACTTCCGGATCTTTGATCTGGGTCAAAGTATGCAGATTTGCGATGAAAAGAAAGGAGTCATTCTGCTGACTCTTTGCCATTTCAATTGCAGGTAAGATCGCACCAAGCAAATTTCCCAAATGGGGTGTTCCCGTGCTTTGAATACCTGTTAGAACTCGTGCCATTTAAATTGTTTTTTGCGAATTTAGGGGTTTCTTTCAGCTAATGGGAATGAATTGAATAGAAATTCCAAGAATGAATGGCTTTTTGTAACTGATTTTTCATCGGAAGCATTATTTTTGATCGGTGAAGCAGTTCCTGGGAGTTTTGAGTTTAATTTATAAGTTGCATGTCGGGCTGATCTTCGTTGCAACGCTTTTGTTCTTTTACCCCTTTATTTGTCTGACTCTTTCGCGCCATTCCTGGAAGAAATACAGTTTTCCGATTAATGTAGTCTGGAGCTGTACGGTTCGAATCTGCTGCGGAATCTGGGTCCACCGCCTGCGAAGAGTGAGATTGCCGAAAGGTCCTTACCTGATTGTTGCCAATCATACCTCGTACTTCGATATTTTTGTGATGTATTCCATTTTGCCCACACATCGCTTCTTGTTTATGGGAAAAAGTGAGATTCTGAGTTATCCCTTAATGAAAACCTTTTTTAAGCATTTGAATATCCCGGTTCACCGAAATGACCGGATTAAAGCAGCGAAGTCTTTTATCCAGGCGAAAAGTGCCGTTCGGGAAGGTTGGTCGATCGTTATTTTCCCGGAAGGAGGAATCCCGGACGAGAACCTGCCGGAAATGGGAGAGTTTAAATCCGGCGCTTTCAAATTGTCGAAGAATGCGCAGATTCCGATTGTTCCGATCACCTTTTTGGATCACCACCACATGTTCTCTGATCCGGACGAGGTGTTAGGTTATGCCCATCCGGGAGTTTCACGGATTTACATGCACGATGTCATTTCTGTAGAACAGCAGAACGGGATGACAGAAGCTGAATTATCGGACCACGTTTTCGGGGTTTTGGCAGGACCGCTTCGAGAAAGAGGATTGATGAAGAACTGATTCGTTCAAATTTTGTAATTTTGCACCATGGAAAAGATTTCAGAAGAAACAATTGATCACATTGCACATTTATCGCGTCTTCGTTTTGAAGGAGATGATAAAGTAGCTATCCGCCAGGATTTGGATAAAATCATCGGGTTTATGGGCAAATTGTCTGAGATTCCTACCGATGACGTGGAACCGTTGATCTTCATGAGCGACGAAGTAAATGTACTTCGCGACGATGAGCCGGAAGTAACCGTTACCCAGACAGAAGCATTAAAAAATGCGCCTAAGAGAGATTCCGACTATTTCCGTATTCCGAAAGTGTTGGACAAATAATCCGATTTAATCTTCTTTATTTTCCGGAAGAGTTTCCGTTCACCTTTTTGTGACATTCCATGCAGATGGTTGCTGCTTGAATTCCTTCCTTTTTTCCGTCATTGGCATCATTGTGACAGTAGTTGCAATCGATTTTGAGTTTTCCGGCATGCAGGTCATGAGGGAATTCAATGGGTTGATCCGGTTTGTATGCCTCGTCTACGGGTAAGATTTTGGGTGCATCATTATTGGTGCATTGATTTGTTCCAAAAATGATTATTACAACGAAGAAGAGGTACAGAAATTTGGATGGTCGAAAGTGTTTCATTGAATTTGCGTCTTCTAAAAAGCCCAGCCAATCGTAATTCCCGTATAAATCTGGACGGATGATTCCCTTTCTCCTCCTCTGAAGAAAAAGGGCATTTCCGGATTGGTCTGATAGTTTACAGATGGCATTTTTGAAAAGGACAAATCTGTTCCTAGATAGAGATGCTTGTTAAGCTGCTGGCGGAAGTTGTAGCGGATGTAATAACCACTTCTGTCGAAGGTGTAGATTTTTGGAGCTCGTTCCGATATACTTTTCCCATCTTTTTTGACATAGCCCTGCAGATCATAATTGATCCCATAATAAGCCCCGGCTGAAAAGATGTGCTGTCTTTTAAGCTTTACATTGTTTGGATCCCGGATATTGTTTTCACGGATAATAAAGGAAAACCCAAGGGAAGCTGAAAGCCTGTTGGTACTGTTAATTATTTTATAGTTTCCCTGATCATCTGTGTCGTAAGTGTAGTAATCCGGTCTTTTATTTGCAAATTTGAAATAGCTCAAGCCCGTTTCCAATTGGAATAGTTTATGGACCCAGCTTCGTGAAGGAGCTTCCGTAGGGTCAACACGAGGCAGTTGAGAACTATACAAGGTAATGCCTAATGTAAGATCTGAAAGCGAATTTCTCCGGAAACTGTATTCTGAAGGATCTACTACTGCACTCATCATACCACCTGCAACTTCCTGGTTGTGTCTCGCGGTAATTGAAAGATTCCGGTTAAATGTATAGCTTAATTTTCCCTGTATGTTTAAAAGGATGCCACGATTGAAACTAACGGTAGCGGGTGAAACTTCCGCAACAAGCTTCTCTGTATTTTGCTGCCCGAAGGAACCAATCGAAACAAGACAAAATGAAAGTATAAATACAGTTTTCATCTCAAGTTTATTTGAAGGTATAACCCAAACTAACTCCGAACCATGGAAATGCTCGGTAACCCAGGTTCATTACGTTTTGAAAGAATGAGTTTCCTGTCATGAGATTCCCGTTCCGAACGCTGAAGTTCGTATTTACCAGCGCAACGTGCGGTGTCAAAGTAGCTCTGAAGAACAAGCCTGTTTTATATGGCTGAAAACGGTAGCCAAGCTTGGGGGTGAAATAGGTGTAAATATTTGAGAAGCGTTTTTGGGACGATTCCAGGCTGGAACCCTCTCCGACTTGCGTGGTTAATCCTACACCCAGTTCTAAAAAGCTTCTTTTCGTTCCAAATAACCAATTATAAGAAACAGGAACTCCGATGTAAGCGCCGTCACCAAATCCAATAGAACGAGGAACAGCTATAATTCCCACAGTTAACGAGCGCTTCCATTTTTTCTCCGAATTGAAAAGCAGGTCGTAATTGAGTGATCCGGAAAAACCCTGTCCGAAAAGTTCTGCATAAACGGTGTGTTTGTTTTTGATCGGATTTGCCGGAATTGGTGTTTCACTTTCCTGGCTGAACAAAGGAGCAATTAAAGACAATTGCAAAATAAGTAGGATTGCTTTTTTCATACTTAGGTTTTTTGGTCATAATTCTGTCACAATTTAAAGAATCATGCAACGCTATTTTTTTCGAAGGAATAAATAATCCGGGATTTTAGAAACGCAAATGAGCATCTGTTGACAGCTGCTGAAAATTTTGCTCTTCCAGATGAACAGGTTTCATAAAAAATCCCCGATCTGCTTTACAAAACGGGGACTCTCTGTCTATATTTTTCTGATTCTAAGAACGAATCGCCTTTATTCCCGGTAATTCAATTCCTTCCAGATATTCCAGCATGGCTCCGCCTCCTGTGGAAACGTAGCTTACTTTATCTGCTAATCCGAATTGATTAATGGCTGCAACGGAATCACCGCCTCCGATTAGTGAAAATGCTCCTTTTTCTGTTGCCTTTACAATCGCTTTGGCCACTTCAGCTGTTCCTTTTTGAAAATTACTCATCTCAAAAACTCCCATCGGCCCGTTCCATAAGATCAATTTCGAGTCTTCGATGATCTCAGCACACGCTTTAATGGATTCTGGCCCAACGTCCAGTCCCATCCATCCTGAAGGAATTTCTCCGATCGGAACCAATTGAGTACTTGCATTGTTATCGAACTTATCTGCAACGATGGTATCTGTTGGAATGTATAAATTCACTCCCTTGGCCTTGGCCTTTTCCAGGATCTCATTTGCAGTAGCCAGGAAATCATCTTCAACCAGGGAACTTCCAACGGATCCACCCTGCGCTTTCACGAAAGTATAAGCCATTCCACCGCCAACGATCAGGTTGTCTACCTTTTCCAGTAAACGTTCAATGATCGTAATTTTCGAAGAAACCTTTGCCCCGCCAACAATAGCTGTCAGTGGTTTATCATCGCTGTTCAAAACGCGGTCCACATTTTTGATTTCAGCTTCCAATAGCAAACCGAACATTTTGTCGTTTGGAAAATAGCTAGCCACACCGGTTGTGGAAGCATGAGCACGGTGCGCTGTTCCGAAGGCGTCGTTTACATAACAATCGCCATGCTTCGCCAAATCTGCAGCAAAAGCCTCCGTACCGGATGTCTCCTGCTTGTAAAACCGAACATTTTCCAATAACAACACTTCTCCCGGTTTCAGGGCTTTACTCATCTCGAAAGCGCTTGATCCGATACAATCCGAAGAGAATTTGATGGTTTTCCCCAATAATTCCTCGATTCTGTGCTTAATGTGGCGCAAAGAGAACTTATCTTCCGGACCTTCTTTCGGTCTTCCCAAGTGTGACATTAAAATCACGCTTCCCCCGTTTTCCAAAATGTGTTTAATGGTTGGTAAAGCTGCACGAATTCGTGTATCATCAGTTACTTCCAGTGTTTCTTTGTTCAGAGGAACATTAAAATCTACGCGTACCAACGCACGCTTGTTTTGAAAATCGTAAGTTGCTATTGTTGCCATTAACGGAATCTTAATTTTAGCGCAAAGTTAGGTTAAAGATTGGAAAGAGCAAATTGAAATTGCCGGGCAGAAATGAAAAATGGCGACAGGTAAACCGCCGCCATTTGTTTGATTATCTACTTAAAGAAGGATGAACCACTACTCAGACCACAAAACAAGGTTCACGATAATGATGCCATCTTCATTCACAAGTGAATTTGAAAGTGTTAAGGTAGTTGAGCTGGTTCCGCTCCAATACCCGTTGAATGAATCGAATGTATATGTTCCTGCAGGTAGAGAGAAGATATTAGAGCTGTAATCACGCTCATCTTCCGGATAAAGGTATTCACCAGTAGCCTGATTGTAAGCATAATACCCGAACAAGTCATTTGTATAAGTTATTTGTCCTTGAGCATCAACCAGACGAATTTCTACGGTGTAGACAGTTGTAATTTGCTTAATCACTTCAATTTCAGCGATAATGTTTTCAGCGATACTGGCCTGAGCAGCAATCGTATTGCGAAGATTAGGAATCAATGAGTTCGCATCATTGTACCGATTTTCAAGCACGGCATCATTGATCTGACTGGTCAATCCGATTACATCATCATTTAATATTACCAACTGAGCCGAAAGTCCGTTTACTGGGGCAGTTGAAAAAGATACGGTACTTTCATTTTGCGCCAGCCCCATGAAGTAATCGATGTCATCCGCGTTGTTTTGAACATGGTTGATAAGGACGAACAGACTGGTGTAAAATGCATCTGCATCTGGATTACCAGCAACATTAACCTCATATACAAGCCTGTCAATTGCATTGGATGCATTTTGCACATCCTGTGGAATGTTTTCAGCGGTCTGTATACCGTTGTCAAGATACTGTTGTGTGTTGTTTTGAGCAAAGGAAGTGCTCAGAGTTGTCAGCAAAATAGCTGCTGCGTAAGTAACTAATTTTTTCATAGTGGAATTATTTTTTGTTCACTTCGAAGGTAGTTCAAGTGTGTTTCCACTTGTAGAAGAAGGCGTTAAATAATGATTAAAAATTGGGGAAATTTACACCAGCAAAAACCAAAGTCCCATCAAACCAAGCGGCAATTCCCACATAAACTCCAGGCGCAGCTGATAACCGACTTTGAACGAGATGAAATGCCCGACTGCTCCGCAAAATAGGGTAAACGGAAGCAGCCAGTGGAATCCCAGTAAATGAGTTTGCAGAGCAAGTCCACTAATCAGGAGAATGAATCCGGTGTAGCGGGCTTTTTGTTCCCCGATCAGCTGTGGAATGGTAGAAAGGGATTTCGGATCGTGAGCCAGGTCCCGGTTGTCGAAGGGAATGATTTGAGCAAAAACGGCAATAAAAACCAGTGCGGGAATTTCCCAGGTGAATAGGTCGAGCCGATTCGCAGAAGCAAACGGAGTGAGTACAATGAGCAGCCAGCTGGCCGAGATCAGGATATTCTTCGCAAAGGGCAGGTGCCGGATACCGTTTCCGATAATGGGAAGCGGAAGTGCGTAAAGAGTAACGATTACTGCATTTAACCCAATCAGTAAAAAAGTTTCTTCGTTGAAAGGAATGAATAGCATACTCCCCATACAGCAGAAAAAGTTAAGCAGAAACCAGCCAATTTGGAAAGGGTAAGTGTTTTGCATCCACAACAAACGCCGGTTTGAACGAACGGTGTGTTTCAGATGGCGCAATCGAAATAAACGGTGAAGCTGGTAAGCACTTACAGTTCCTGTAAAACTCCAAATAGCAAATAATTGCAGGTGATCGAGACTGAAATAACTTCCAATGCCGCAGACCAGGCTTGTTACGCACAAAGCAACCCAGCTATTTGTGTAAATCAATATGCTGAGAACCGGACGCATCTTAGCTGCCGATTTCGGAGAATACGGTTTCTACGGAGATTTCGGAAATACAATTGCATTCTTTTTTCTCCCTGCACTTTTCGCAGTTCGGGTCAAATACCAGTGCTTTGGATTGGTTTCCCAAAGGCTTCCATCTTCCGGGATGAATGGGTATTCTTGGAGAAAACAGTCCGATGGCTTTGGTGTTGAGAAAACCGGCAATGTGAAGTGGTCCTGTGCTGCAGGCAACTAAAGCCGAAGCATTTTTGATCAGCCAGATCAATTGGTCGATGCTCAGTTTTCCGGTTGAATCATGACATACATCGTTTTCAGGGATCAGACTGCGGAATTGTTGTCCTTCAGACTCCGTCCCGGTAAATACAACTTCGTACCCGTTTCCGATTAACCTGGTTGCGAGTTCCGTATATTTTTCAATGGGCCATTCTCTTGCGCTTCCCTGGGATTTGGGATGAAGCACAACGTATTTCTTGGTCAAAAGCTTTTCAAATTCTTCGGGAAGTTCTTGTTTCTCAACAGAGAAATGAGAAGTGTACTTATTGAGCTGCTCGAAAGATGGAATTTCTGTCAATCCAAACGGACGCAGTAATTCAAAGTTCAGTTGCGACTCATGAAGCGGTGATTTTTTTCGTGTGAAATTGGGCCTTACGTTACAGGTATTCAAATGGAATAGCCGGTGAGAAGTCCCGATGCGTGTGGGAACTTTTGCCTTTTTGAACACTTTTGCCAGTTCTTTTTTAGGAAAGACATGCACTACTACATCAATTCCCAGGCTTTCAATCGCATCTGCCTGTTCCCTTTTGGGCAAAGTGAAAAGATCGTCTACTTTCACGATATCATCAATGGCAGAGTAGTATTTTACAATGGGTGCAGTGTAATTCCGGCAGAAAAAAGTAATGCGGCAGGTTGGAAACTGTTCCTTCAGCCAGGCTGTGATCGGAAGCGTTAAAAGCACGTCGCCAATACTGTCTACGCGACTGATTGCAATGTGTTTTCCGTTCCAATTCTTATTTTCCTTCACGATTCAGTCTTCTTAGTTCTTTGTACTTTAAAACGTTGGATTGGGCACTTATCTGGGCAATTTTAAATCCCTTCCAGCCATCCAGAAACCCTAATTTAATAAAATACATGGCAACAAAACGACCCAAAGCACTTATTGCCGGTTTCAACGGGCCCACTTTTTTTCCTTTTGCATGAAATTTTTTTGCCGTTAGAAGCGAGTATTTATCTGCTCTTGCACGGTGATCTTCATAGGAATAATACGAATAGTGTTCCAAAATGCCTTTGAATAGTTTTGTTTCCGAAGGTGGATGGACCAGTTCTTCGTGAACGTATTCACCCGACCAGTAAGATCCTTCTTTTGGAAATAACCGGGGTTTAACGTCCGGAAACCAGCCACTGTGGCGAATCCAGGTTCCCATGTAGTTCGTCATGCGATTGACAGAATAGGTTCCTGAAAACCCCTTTTTCTTTTCTGCCTTGATTTCGTGATACAATGCTTCGCTCAAAGCTTCATCGGCATCCAGGGAAAGAATGTAATCGGAAGAAGCGAGGCTGTTTAAGTAATTTTTGCTTGCGGAATACCCTTCCCAAGCTCTCTGCTCGAAACGAACAGGGTATTTTGCACAGATCTCAGCCGTTTTGTCGCTGGAAAAAGCATCCAATACAATGATCTCATCTGCCAGGTCACGTACCGACTTCAGGCAGCGTTCTATGTTGCGCTCTTCGTTTAATGTGATGATAACAACTGCAAGCGAATTCATAAGCGATTATTTTATGCGTAGACGCTGTCCTGCACGAATGCGACTTGCAGAAACTCCCGGATTTAAGCGCGATAACTGATTCATCGTTAATCCGTGTCTGGAAGCAATTCTGGAAAAAGTGTCCCCGCTTCGGATCGTATAGTATTTTTTGGCAGGAGCAGGTAGTGTTTGAACAGGAGGAACCGTTTTATTGGCATTCTGAATACTGTCTGCGACCGCTTCCTGGTATTCTTCATTTTCCACGGTGGTACTGACCTTGGTCTGAATTTTCAGCAATTGGTTTACCGTGATTCGGGCTGTAGTCAAATCGTTCCAATCCATCAGTTCCTGGATAGCGACATTGTATTGAGCTGCAATGCTTCCGAGACTTTCACCCGCTTTCACTTTGTGATACGTGTAATTGATCGTGGTGATTACTTTTGTTTTCGGAACATCGATCTTCGTATTGACCGGATTCGAAATAACGAGCTGATCATTTTGAGGATCTACGGCAACATCTGTCGGTAATTTATATCCTCCCAAACCATAAATACGCTGCTCCAATGCGTAAAGCGAATCTTCCAAACTCACCAACAAACCAATTTTTTGAAGCGGCCCGGTTACACATTGCTTCGGAATGGTTGGCGGAATATAGGATGTTTTATAAACAGGGTTCAGGCTTTGAATGTCTTCTACCGACCAGGAAACCAATTTTTCAATGGTTTGCATATGTATTCCGCGATTCAGACAAAGTGTATCCAATTGGTAAAAATGCATTTTTGGTTCTGCCGGAAGCAGATTGTGTTCCGCATGATAGGTCATCAAATACGTCGCAGCGATGAAATTTGGAACATATCCCTGTGTTTCACGCGGTAAAAAGGGTCTTATTTCCCAGTAGGTCCTTTTCCCTCCCGAACGGCGGATGGCTTTATTTACATTTCCCGGACCGGCGTTGTATGCTGCAAGAGCAAGGTTCCAGTCGCCATAGATATCGTATAATTTCTTCAGGTAACGGCAAGCGGCATCTGTTGCTTTAACAGGATCCATGCGCTCATCCATGTATGAATTTTCTTTTAAACCGTATTGCTTTCCGGTAGCATACATAAACTGCCACAAACCAAGTGCTCCGGCCCTGGATTTAACCTGCGGTCTCAAGCCACTTTCAATCACCGAAAGGTATTTCAATTCGAGCGGAAGTCCGTATTCTGATAATTTCTCTTCGTACAGGTCAAAGTATAAACGGCCGCGGCCCAATGCCACACGCACAAAATTTCGGCGGTTTTGAGCAAAGAATTTAATAGTGGTGAGAGAGACATTGTTGCAATCAAAGCCAAAGGTGGAAACTTCATTCAGTTTAGCCAATCGTTTACAGTAATCCTCATCCGAAAATGTGGGAACTGTACCTGCTTCATAATCCAATGCATCAACAATGGAATCGTAATTCGTGCCCTTCGAAAAATCATCGTAGTAATGACTGAGGCTTTGTTCTACTATTCGGATAAATACTTCCCCGGTTACGGTATCCTTCACGGGTGGTTTGGTTCTGCGCTGTGCCATCAAATCAGATGAGTTCAGCAATAGAGTAAAAAGCAAAAGAAGTACTATTCCGAATCGTTTCATAGGCAAAATGGGTTTAATTATGCATCATCTGATCGGCCAATGAGAAAATAATCTCTTCATTGAAATCGTCAGCCATAATTTGTAAACTCATCGGTAATCCATTGCTGTGCGTTCCCTGGGGAATTGCAATCGCCGGATTGCCGGTTAAGTTCGCATGTACGGTAAAAATATCTTGTAAATACATCTGGATCGGGTCGTTGATTGATCCGAACTCAAATGCGGTAGAAGGAGTGGTAGGTAAGATCATCAGGTCAAACTGACTGAAAATTTCTTTGGTTTTGTTTTTCAAAACACGTCTTACTTTCATTCCTTTGGTGTAGTAAGCATCGTAATATCCGTGAGATAACACGAATGTCCCGGCCATAATACGGCGTTTAACTTCCGTTCCGAATCCTTCCGAGCGGGAAAGGGTGTAGGTTTGTTCTACTCCTTTTGCTTTCGGGGATTGGTACCCGTAATGAACACCGTCAAACCTGGAAAGATTGGAAGATGCTTCTGCGGTTGTTAATACGTAATAAGTTGGGACTAAATATTCCAGGTATGGAAAGCTGACTCCTTCAACGGTATGGCCAAGGGCACGCAGATCAGAAATAGTTTTTTCCATCATTGTACGAACCTCCGGGTCGATGTTTTCGTTTTCAAGTGCTTCCTTTAAATAAGCAATTTTCTTTTTCCCGATAGCAGGAATAGCTGTAGAGAAACCAAGCGGTTTGGAAGAACTTGTTGCATCCTTGGGATCTTTACCCGCCATGATCTCCATGACAAGGACCGTATCTTCCAGGTTGTTTGCAAACGGACCAATCTGGTCAAAAGAAGAAGCATAAGCAATCAATCCGTAACGGCTCACTCTTCCGTAAGTTGGTTTGAATCCGAAAGTTCCTGTAAATGAAGCCGGTTGTCTGATTGATCCACCGGTATCTGATCCCAATGCCACTGTACACATTCCTGCAGAAACAGAAACAGCGGAACCTCCTGAGGAGCCTCCGGGCACATGAGTGGGTTTGAGGTTGTTTTTAACCGGGCCGTAAGCAGAAGTTTCATTGGAACTTCCCATTGCAAACTCGTCGCAATTCAAACGGCCGATAATGATAGCGTCTTCTGCTAAAAGCCTTTCTACAACCGTAGCAGAATAAAGCGACTCAAAACCTCCGAGGATTTTGGAACCCGCACTAACTGCGTGACCTTTGTAGCAAATGTTATCCTTTAATCCGATAACCATTCCGGCCAGTCTACCTGCTTTCCCCGAAGTTCGTTTTTGATCCACCAAACGAGCCTGATCCAATGCGCTTTCTGTGAAAACTTCTAAAAAGGCGTTCAGATCTTTGTTCTTTTCAATTTGCTCCAAGTAGGAATGTACGATACTCTCCACAGTTTTCCCTGCGGAGAGTGCAACTTTAACTTCCGAAAATGTTTTATACATGTAGAATGGATTGGCTTAATCTATTTTTTCTCTTCCGTAGTGGATGGAGCAGTGGAACCCTCTTCGCCTTTGCTTGCGTCTTTGAATTCACGGATACCTTTTCCAAGGCCTTTCATTAATTCCGGAATTTTTTTACCTCCGAATAACAAAAGAACTACCGCCAGGATTAAAATAATTTCTGTTGCACCTAATTTCATAACATACTAATTTGTTGCAAAATTAAGGAAATATCAGATAAGTTTAGTGTTAAAAAATATGTCCGGACCGGTTTTGGTCAAAAAAACAGGGTTTCAGGAAAATCAGAACTCCTTATTCTTTGGTGTAAATCAACTTTTTCCCGGTGAATAAGCTTGCTTCCAAACGTTCCCACTGCTCGAAAGTAGGAGCAAGGATCGCCACTTCTGAACCGTATCGTGTAATGGTGTTTACCTGGAGAATGGACTGGAAGAGTGGCTGGTAGTTCAATTCGCTGTGAACAATGGTCATTTTTCCGCCTGCAAAAGTTACAATGCTGGGCTCGAAATAGGATCCTTCGTGGAAGTTAATCACGTATTTATTCGAATTGATCCGGATAAAAGTATTCATGGAACCTTCACCGGCTATCATGAGTTTTGATTCTACACCGTAATAATAATTTTCACCTTCCAATGTACACGGCACCGAATCATTGGCCTTTATTCCATGAATGTAGTTTCCTCTTACCTGTAATTTGGAAGATTCACGTACCTGTTCCCGTGTAATGCTTGCAATGGCGAGCGTAACAATGGAGATGCCTTTTTCATCAATGACATAAGTCACCTGTGAATCGCTACTTTTGTATTTTCCAAAGTGAATTTTATCGGTAGTTAACTGCGAACTGCTTCCAAATGGAAGGGGATCCGAAAACTGGACGGTTTTTTGAGAAAAACTAAAAAAATGCAGGAAAAGGGTAAAAACAAGAAGAACTTTTTTCATAACTTATATTAGAAAACGGAAATTTATGCAAAAACACTGGTTTATCAAACAAACACCCGATCCGGAAAAAATTCAAGCCGCAGTTGACGACCTAAAAGTAAGTCCGATCATGGCATCCTTACTCATTCAAAGAAATCTTACAACCCTGCCGGAAATTCGTTCATTCTTCTCTCCTGAATTGAAAGATCTGCACGACCCATTTCTGATGTTAAATATGTCTGAAGCCACGGAAAGGTTACAAAAAGCCATCGAAGGAAATGAGCGGATTACCATTTTCGGGGATTACGATGTGGACGGAACGACTGCTGTTGCTTTGGTATACAGTGTGCTGAAAGACTACGCTTCAGTGGATTTCTACATTCCGGACAGGTATGAAGAAGGATACGGTTTGTCTTACAAAGGAATTGATACTGCTCTTGAAAAAGGATGCAGTTTGTTGATCGCACTGGATTGCGGAATCAAAGAGATTGAAAAAGTAAGCTATGCAAAAGAGAAAGGTTTGGAAATCATTGTTTGTGATCACCATACTCCCGGTGCGGAAATTCCGGATTGTATTGTTTTAGACCCAAAGCAGCCAGGTTGTGAATACCCGTTCAAGGAATTGTGCGGCTGCGGAGTCGGATTCAAATTACTTCAGGCCTGGTTTTCGAAGACGGGCAAAGACATTTCCGGGCTCTATGAATACCTGGATTTAGTGGCAATTGCCATTGGAGCGGATATTGTTTCGGTTACCGGGGAAAACCGGATTTTGTGCAAACAGGGGATCCAGCGGTTGAATGAAAACCCACGGGCCGGTATTTTAGCTTTGGTGGAACAGGCACAGCGGACATTTCCCCTTGATTTGTCGAACGTGGTTTTTACCATCGCTCCAAGGATCAATGCGGCCGGACGTTTGAAAAGCGGTTCCAGGGCAGTTGAGCTATTGCTTGCAGCATCCAAACCCGAGGCAAAAAGTATTGCTCAGGAAATTGATGAATACAACTCGGAAAGACGCATTTTGGATGCACAAACAACCCAGGAAGCTTTGGCATTGATTGAGGAGGATGCGCTTTTCATTAGTCGCAAATCTACTGTCGTGTTCCAATCCGACTGGCACAAAGGCGTGGTTGGAATCGTCGCCTCCCGTTTAATTGAGCATCATTACAGGCCCACGATCGTTTTAACCCAGAATAAGGGTGAAGCAACCGGTTCTGCGCGTTCTGTTTCGGGGTTTAATGTTTACAAGGCAATTACGGCCTGCGAACATTTACTTACCCAATATGGCGGACATCAGCATGCTGCCGGATTGTCCTTGCCACTGGAAAATATCGTTCCTTTCACGGAACATTTTGATGCCTATGTTCAGCAGCACATTCAGCCTTTGGATGAGGTGGAGGACTTAGCGATCGATTTGGAAATTCATGCTTCGGCTTTGTTTCTTGCAGGTGAATCAGCGCTCCAGGTCCCGCGGGTTTACAAAATGCTGGAGCAGATGGAACCTTTTGGTCCGGGGAATGACAAACCGGTTTTCTGTATCCGAAATGCTTACGCCAACAAACAAAAGGTTTTGAAAGAAGCGCATTTGAAATTTGATTTGTTCGATCCGGTCTCGGGAATAGAATTATCAGCCATTGGTTTCAATATGGCGGATAAAGCGGATCTGATTGCCTCAGGATGTGCGTTTGACTGCGCATTTACGCTGGAAACGAATACCTGGCAAAACCGCACGACTTTGCAGATTCAGGTACGGGATATCCGGGAAACGCTTTAATTATCAATTGGATATAAAAAATGTGGGGACGCGATGCATCGCGTCCCCACCACAATTTTTATGTAATTACAACGGAATGTTCCCGTGTTTTTTCTTCGGTAATGTCTCTGATTTTTTCTCCAAAGATTTGAAAGCAGCGATCAATGTGCTTCTGGTTTCCTCCGGAAAAATAACGGCGTCAACGAAACCTCTTTCGGCTGCGCGATACGGATTGGCAAACATTTCGGCATATTCTGCTTCTTTTTCTTTCCATTTCGCTTCTTTGTCTTCAGCAGCAGCGATTTCAGCTTTGAAAATGATTTCCGCGGCACCTTTTGCACCCATCACAGCAATTTCGGCTGTTGGCCAGGCGTAGTTCAAATCGGCACCGATGTTTTTGGAGTTCATTACGTCGAATGCGCCACCGTAAGCTTTTCGGGTAATTACCGTAATTCTTGGAACGGTCGCTTCTGAGAATGCATAAAGCAGTTTTGCTCCGTGGGTAATGATCCCTCTCCATTCCTGGTCTGTTCCCGGTAAGAATCCCGGTACGTCTTCCAATACCAAAAGTGGAATATTGAACGAATCACAGAAGCGTACAAAACGAGCTCCTTTTCGCGAAGAATCGATGTCCAGTACTCCGGCCATAGAAGCTGGTTGGTTTGCAATCACTCCGACAGATCTTCCATCCAGGCGCGCAAAACCAACTACAATATTAGGTGCGAATTCAGCTTGTACTTCACGGAAAGTGTCGTCATCAATCAAACAATCAATGATTTCACGGATATCGTAAGGTAAATTCGAATTATCCGGAATGATGTTTTGAATGCGATTTAGTTTTTCTTTTGCGAATGGAGCGGTTCCGAATTGAGGAGCCAATTCCATGGCATTTTGAGGCATATAGGTCATTAAGTCACGTACTTTTCTCAAACATTCCACATCATTTGCAGCAGTGAAATGCGTCACTCCGGATTTTTCCGCATGTGCTTTAGCCCCACCCAGATCTTCCGAACTAACTTCTTCGTGTGTTACGGTCTTTACCACGTTTGGTCCGGTTACGAACATATAAGAAGTATCTTCCACCATGAAAACAAAGTCGGTCAATGCAGGAGAATAAACAGCTCCGCCGGCACATGGCCCCATAATCACGGAGATTTGAGGAATCGCCCCGGAAGCACGTGTATTGCGGTAAAAAATATCTGCATAACCAGCCAAAGAAACTACCCCTTCCTGGATGCGTGCACCACCGGAATCATTCAACCCGATGACGGGCGCGCCAACCTTCAGCGCCAGGTCCATCACCTTGCAGATCTTCTCGGCATATGCCTCCGACAGTGATCCACCGAAGACGGTGAAGTCCTGGCTGAAGACATAGACGGTTCGACCTTCGATGCGGCCGTGTCCGGTGACGACGCCATCGCCCAGTG
>CAMLDR010000093.1 GCA_946478775.1 uncultured Flavobacteriales bacterium | reverse complement strand
CCGAATCAACAAGAAAAAACAACCCAATCTTTCTGTTCGGGGAGCATTTACCTCAAAACAGCGCAATTTAACCTTCGTATTTCAAGTCCCAACCCTCAAACACCGGGAAAACATTCGCTATCACTATAAACTGGAGGGCAACAACAAAGAATGGACGATAAACAACTATGAAAACAACGAAGTAACCTACAACGCATTGAGCCCGGGTTCTTACCGATTTATTGTAAAGGCCGAAAACAATGGACTCTACAGTCAACCGATCAGCTATAGTTTCATTATTTCAGCCCCCTATTATCAAAGCTGGTGGTTTATTAGTTTAATTATCCTGACCGGACTTCTAATTATCAGTCTCATTTATCTCAGACAGCTCAATATCCATAAAAAGAAAGCACAGCAAATCAATGAATTGAATGCATCCCGTTTAACAGCCATTCAATCCCAAATGAATCCCCATTTCATTTTCAATTCATTAAACTCTATTCAGGATTTAGTGCTCAAAGGAGACATTGACAACTCCTATACGTTTATTACAAAATTCTCGAATTTGGTGCGGCGAACGTTGAGTTACTCGGACAAGGATTTCATCGATTTTGAGCAAGAAATCAAACTCATTGAGTTATACCTTTCACTGGAAAAACTGCGCTTTAAGGACGATTTGGAATACACCATTGAAACCAACCAAATTGAGGATATAAAAATTCCTCCTATGCTGATTCAGCCATTCATTGAGAATGCCTTAGTGCATGGTTTACTGCACAAAGAGGGAATCAAACGATTGAATATTACATTCTCTCCGGGGGAATTTCTATTGTGCGAAATTTCTGATAATGGAATTGGCAGAGAAAAAGCACAAGAAATTAAGCTAAGACAAGGCTCCGGCCACGAATCATTTGCAGTGAATGCCATTAAACGACGGTTTTCCATCTTAAAAGATCATTTTGACGGGAAACTTGGATTTGAAATCACGGATTTACTTGACGAAGAGCAAGTGGTTGGAACAAAAGTGACCCTTCGTATCCCTGTTCAACAGAAATATTGATCCATTGACAAAAAAAACAACGTGTTCCTAAAATGAACTAAAAGGATTAATCCATAAACCACTAAGTTTACAACGTGAATAAAATAAAGGCCATTTTAGTAGACGATGAAGAAAGTGCGCGTGACGTATTAGAAAATTTATTGCGCAGATTTTGTCCGGAAGTTGATCTGCTGAAAAAATGCAACCAGGTAGAACAAGCCGTTGAGGCAATCAAGATCTATCAGCCGGACTTAGTCTTTCTGGACATTGAAATGCCAAACTACAGAGGCTATGAACTGCTCAATTTCTTCACTGAAATTAATTTTGAGATTATTTTCGTCACAGCATATGATCGTTATGCCATCAAAGCATTTGAAGTTTCTGCTGTAGATTATTTGTTAAAGCCCATAGAAATTGATCGTCTGAAAGAATCGGTTGGCCGGGTTTCCTCAAAACTTGATTCTGGTTTAAATCAGGAAAAAATCAATCATTTAAAAGACACCTTAAAAAGCGACTCTCTACAAAGTATCCTTGTAACCAAAAATGGAAATCAATACGTAATCTCACTAAAAGACATCATTGCCATTGAAGCACAAGAATCCTATAGCTGTATTCACACCACATCCGGCAATTATTTAATGAGCAAAAACTTAAAACATTTTGAGCGTATGCTCGAAGAAGAAAACTCCTTTATCCGTGTGCACAAATCGTGGATAATCAATACTTCTTTTATTCTTCATTATTCAAAATCCGAATGGACCATCCGGTTAAAAACCGATATCGTTGCTAAATTATCCAAGTACAAAAAATCGGAATTCGAGCAATTGCTAACCAAGTAAATTCAAATCCCTATCTTCGATCTGCAATGATGGTCTCAATAGCACTTTTTGTCCTTTCGGTTTTGTTCCTGGCACTTTTGGTGTACTGTAGAATGCTGGTTCTAAAACTCAAAGAAGCGAGAAAGAACAGCAGCGAACTTTCATCGAGAAATCACGAATTGAATGCCCTCGTTCATTCCAGTGAATTGAGTTCCATTCGGTACAAATTAAATCCGCACCTGTTTAAGAACGCATTGAATTCCATCCAGTCACATGCTTATCAGACCTATTATTCCATGGACAAGCTTTCCGGAGTATTGGATTATATCCTCTATGAAAGCGATCAGCCACTGGTAAGTTTACAGGAAGAAATGGATTTCGCAGCCAATTTCATTGAGATCAACCGCCTGAAATTAAGCCCGCTGTTTGACCTGCGCATTCGAAACACGATCAATTTAAAGGACGAGAAGATCAGCAGCCTGAAAATCCTGCCGCTTATTACGGTCGATTTAATTGAAAACGCGTTCAAACACACCGACTTCCAAAAAAGCGAATCCTTCATCTCCATCCACCTGGAAATTGCGAACAATGAGTTTGTGCTGGAAGTCAGCAACCGCATTTCCGAAACCACTCCACTCAAAAAAGAACGCAGCGGCATGGGAATCAAGAACCTGGAAGAACGTTTACAGATCGCTTATCCGGATGCATACGAACTGACCTTTAAAAATGAGAAGCCGGTTTTCCACGCACGCCTCAAACTGAAATTGAATGGATAATAAATTGCTGCGGGTTGTTTTACTGGATGACGAATTACTCGCACTGGGTTATTTAAGAACTTTGTGTGAAGGAATCCCAAATATCGAGGTCGTAAAAGCTTTCGATAATCCAGCCTTGTTCTTATCAGAAATTGAAAAAATATCATTCGACTTCTGCATTTCAGATATCGTAATGCCGAACCTCAGCGGATTGGAAGTTGCTGAAAAACTACCTGCCACACCCATCATTTTCACAACCGCTCACAACGAATACGCAGCAGATGCTTTCGATATTGAAGCGATTGATTACCTGAGAAAACCCGTGCAGCGCGAACGATTGGAACGCGCCATTGAAAAGGTGCGGATTCGCATCGAACAATCGAAAAACCAGGCAACCTGGACCGTGAATACCAACAAGGGAAAATTCACCATCCAGCTGTCTTCCATTGTCAGTTTCTCCACAGATACTTACGACAGAAGAGACAAATCCATGCTTCTGGAAAACGGCGATGAATTGGTAGTTAAAAATAAGTCCTTCGATCAGTTATTGCAGGAACTCGAGCTCATTACATTCATCCGCATCTCCAAATCCGAATTGATTTCCAAAGCATTTATCCAGGGATACCAGGGCGATGTGGTCTTAAGCAAAATCCGGAACAAGGATGGAAAATACCGCGAGTTCAGCCTAAGCGAAAATTACCGAAAATCCTTTATTGAAGCATTCAATCAATAACAAGAGAGAAAATGAGAGCGAGAATGAGGTTTTAAAAGTGTCATTCCATCTTTATTCAGATTTGAGATTCTCTCCTCCTTCTCATTCTCATTCTGTATTTAGTACAATAAAAACGCGTTTCAGTACATTCCTAAACAGAACGTATTTCCCTTACTATCTGCCGGCTTACTTTTGCTGAAAGTTTCAATTTATGCGCAATCTCAGAAATCTCCTTTTTTACATTATAACGATTGGTGGATTCGCCGCTTTGATTTTTGGGGTCATCCTTTCGGGAAAGTCTTTGGAAGCAGGAAAAATAACCACCGCATTCAAACCGCAGGTCACCGCATCAACCTGGCAGCAGTTTACTGAAACGGTCTACCACAATTTAACGCATCCGCTAGCAATCCTGCTGCTTCAGATTGTTACGATTATAGTTGTAGCGCGCATTTTCGGATTTTTTTGCAAAAAAATTGGTCAGCCTTCCGTGATCGGAGAAATTGCAGCGGGTATTTTCCTTGGACCATCCTTTATCGGAATGTACTTCCCGGAATTTTCTCACTTTGTTTTCCCGGATCCCCAATTATTTCCGGATAACCATACCATGGAAAATCTGAAATTCTTAAGTCAAATCGGCTTAATCCTGTTCATGTTCGTTGTTGGAATGGAATTGGAACTCAAAACCCTGAAAAACAAAGCAAATGATGCGGTGGTGATTAGTCATGCCAGTATTATTTTTCCGTTCACATTGGGAGTGGGTTTGGCCTACCTGCTTTACACCGAATTTGCACCGAAAGATGTCAACTTCCTGTCATTCGCCCTGTTTTTAGGAATCTCCATGAGTATTACCGCTTTCCCCGTTCTTGCGCGGATTGTACAGGAGCGTGGATTAAGCAAAACAAAGCTTGGAAATATTGTGATTACTTGTGCAGCCGCAGATGACATTACCGCCTGGTGTATCCTGGCTGCCGTAATCGCCATCGTAAAAGCCGGTTCTGTTTTAAGCGCAATCTATATCATTCTCATGGCGATTGCCTATGTATTCCTGATGTTGAAAATTGTTCAGCCATTCTTAAAACGCCTGGGAGACAAGCATTCGAACAAAGAAAGCCTGAGTAAACCCGTGGTGGCTATTTTCTTCATAACGCTCATCATTTCAGCTTTCGCAACGGAAGTCATTGGAATCCATGCATTGTTCGGAGCTTTCCTTGCAGGTGTAATTATGCCGGCAAATATGAATTTCCGCACCATCTTCATTGAAAAAGTAGAAGATGTTTCCGTGGTATTGTTTCTTCCGTTATTCTTTGTTTTCACCGGGCTCCGAACAAAAATCGGTTTACTGGATGACTGGCATTTATGGGGAATTGCTTTACTGATCATTGCAGTGGCAACAGTCGGGAAATTTGTAGGCTCGTCACTGGCAGCAAGATTTGTAGGACAATCGTGGCGAGACAGTTTGATCATCGGTGCACTGATGAACACACGTGGTCTGATGGAATTGATCGTTCTGAATATCGGTTACGACCTGGGAGTTCTCTCAGATGAAATCTTTGCGATGCTCGTGATCATGGCACTCATTACCACCTTTATGACCGGGCCCTTCCTGGATCTGATCAACTGGTGGATGCCGGAAAAGAAAACCGAAGAAGAAATGCAGGACAGCCGTGCACTTTCTACAAAATACTCCATCTTACTCTCATTCGGAAGCCCGGAAAGAGGAAGGACTTTGCTTAGACTGGCCAACAGCTTTATCCGGAAATCTCCTGAAAACGCAAATGTTACTGCTTTGCACGTTTCTTTGAGTAACGATCTGAACCAGTTCAATGCCGAAGAATACGAACGGGAAAGTTTTGCTCCCATTACGGAAGAGTCTCAAAAACTAAATATGTCGGTGGTAACCCTGTTCAAACCAACAGTCGATATCGACAAAGAGATCACGGATACTTCGAATGCAGGAAATTTCGACTTATTGCTGATCGGAATCGGAAGCTCGGTCTTTGAAGGGTCACTTTTGGGAAGAATTCTGGGCTTCACCACCAAACTGATCAATCCGGAACGCTTATACGAAACCATTACCGGTAAAGAGCCCTTGTTTGAAAACACCGTGTTTGATGAAAGGACCCGCCAATTGATCAAAAACGCAAAATTGCCTGTCGGAATTGTGATCGATAAACACTTGGAAAAGGCCGAGAATGTCTTCCTTCCCATCTTTTCCATTCACGACAGCTTCCTGTTGGTTTATGCTCAAAAGTTAATTCATCACAGCAATGCGCGCGTCACGATCATCGATTCTTCCGGAATTGTAAAAACACATCCTGAATTGAAAGAATCCATCCGCATGATCGAACAGGTTGCCCCGAACCACATTTCCCTGCAAACAGAACCGCGTTTGGACAAAGACTTCATGCAGCAGCAGGACTTGATGTTGATCAGCCACGACAGCTGGAGAAAAGCAGTAGAGACTCAAAGCCTGTGGCTCACCAATACTCCTTCAGTATTGATTCTAAAACCGTAATTATTAATCCAAAACGTAGGTACGCGATTAATCGCGTACCTACGTTTTTTGATCCTTATTCGTAGGACTAGAAGAACTAACAAATTACTTCATAAAAAAATCCCATCTGTCAGTGACAAATGGGATTCTAAATTTCTTTCAGTAATTCTTATCTTCTAAATCCACTGGTATATGTATTCAATTCCTCAATACTGGATTCAAAAGTAAAGGCGTCATTCAACTGGTAGTAATTCCCGATATCGTGTGTATAACCGTAAGCATACTTAGCCAAATCCAATCGTGTATCTTCAAAACTGAACAGCAACATCAGACGTTTCACCTGGCTGCTTGTCATACAATTGGTATTGATCACTTGTTTCGCCATCGTCAATTTAGAATCATCAAAAGATTTTGCTTCGATTGATTGAACCACTTCATTGAAACGAGACTCACTCATTGGATATCCGTTGCAGCCCACATTCCCGTTATAACCCGGCATTACATAACCGTTTTGAACGGTTCCAACATTCCCTCCTCCTGACGTAGTCGTAGTTGAAGAATAAGTGGTAGTGGTACTTTGTGTCTGTGTATTCATTCCCGTTTCATTCACGTTGATATTCATGTTGATATTCGCACCGCCGGTCATCGGATCATTCACATTGATCCCCACATTCATTTGCTCAGAATTCCCCGGATTGGTAGTCGTATTGGAAATTACCGTTGTCTGAGTGGTAGTTGTTAACGGTGTGCTGTGATAAACGATTACATTCTGACCACCTATAGGTCTTGGAGCCTCCGCAATCGGAACTTCGCTCATCCAGCGCAAAACGATTTCTCCTTTGTTGGAGCTGCGAATCGCATAAGTAGTTTCCGTTCCCGGGTTGAAATTAAGCGTCTTGTCAATGTCCGGAGTGATTCCATCCGTGAATTTCACTTTTACCTTGTAATAAGGCTGGATCAGGTTGGTAACCCGCACATTTGTTTCAGGACTCGCGTTTTGCTGAATTCCATTCAGGATCACGTAAAATTGCTGTCCCTGCTCTGAGAAGAAGACCAGGTTGGTATTTTGTTGCCCGATAGAAGACAACGAAATAAACACTAAAATAAAAAAGGTAAACAACTGTTTCATAGTAATAATTTTAATTTTTTTTGAGCATTTCAAAAATAATGCCAATCCTGTTTAAAGCAATAAAATCGGCCTTTTTGGAATCTCCCGGTTGTAAAAATAAGAAGTGTTTCGGTATTGAGCAAAAGTGACTATTGAAATCCTGTAATTTTTCAAAAGATACCTTTTTTAATATCAAACCAAAGAATCGCATGGTTTCGTGAAAATTGCGATTACTTTTGTTGCAAATATTCCAACTAATGAACGGGTTATTTGAACAATTTTCCAAAGAATTCCAAAACCTCATCGGTGAGTTCAAACTGCCTTTGGAGAACCCCATTCTCACCTTTTCAATCCTGCTTTTAATCATTCTCTTTTCTCCTATTATCCTAAGAAAAGTAAAAATTCCTGCCCTCATCGGTTTGATTATTTCCGGAGTGATTATTGGCCCGAATGGTTTCCAATTAATCTCGGAAGCCAACATGAAAACAGGCTTTGTGAATATGTTTGCAAAAATAGGTTTGCTTTATATCATGTTCATGGCCGGGTTAGAACTCGATATGCAGGAGTTCAAACGCTACCGCAATAAATCACTCACTTTCGGAGCATTGACCTTTTTCATTCCGCTTCTTTTGGGCTATCCGACCTGCAGGTACGCGCTCGGATTGAGCGAAATGGCCAGTTTGTTAACAGCCAGTATGTTCGCTACACATACGCTGGTGGCCTACCCCATCGTTTCCAAATTCGGTATTTCGAAAATGGAAGCTGTTGCCATTGCAATCGGAGGAACAATCCTCACAGACACAGCCGTTTTGATCATTCTCGCCGTTATTTCCGGATCGGATAACGGAGTCATTAATACCAGTGTTTTGGTGCATCTGGGAATCACATTATCGATCTTCAGTTTGATTATGTTTTGGGGTGTTCCCAAAATTTCGCGCTGGTTTTTGAGTAAACTCGAATCCGAAAAATCTTCCCAGTTCATTTACGTGCTTTCCATTCTCTTCTTCGCCGCGTTCTTAGCAGAAGTTGCCGGAATCGAAGGAATTATCGGTGCATTCGTTGCCGGATTGGTTATGAACCGATTGATCCCGCATTCTTCTACCCTGATGAACCGGATTGAGTTTATCGGAAATGCCTTGTTTATTCCGTTCTTCCTGATCTCCATCGGAATGGTCGTCAATGTCAAAGCTCTGGCAAACGAACCATGGGCTTGGGCCGTTGCAGGGATCCTGAGTACTTTTGCCATTTTCAGCAAATTCCTGGCTGCCCTGATCACTCAGTTGATCTTCAAAATGAGCAGACCGGAACGACAGGTGATCTTTGGGTTAAGTACAGCGCACGCAGCAGCAACCCTGGCAGTTATCAATGTAGGATACACAATGGGAATCCTGAACATTGAAATCGTTAACGGAACCGTCATTCTGATCCTCATCACCAGTATGACCGCTTCTTTCGTAACCGAAAATGCCGGAAAAAAATTGCTTATTTCCCAAACCAAAAACGAACCTTTGGAAGGTCCGTCGATGCGGAGCCAGCACGTTTTGGTTGCTGCCAACGAATTGAGAGGGAATGAATCACTGCTTGATTTTTCAGTTCTAATCACAGACAGAACGGTTATGAATCCCATTTCGGTGGTCAGTGTACTGGAGAATGACGAAGAAGCGGAAATGCGTATTCGCCGGTCCCGGAAACACATCGATGATTTCATTACGCACTACAACAGCGGGGAAATTAACGTGCATGCCATGGCTACGATTGATCATAACTTATCGAGTGGAATTGCACGAGTTTCAAAAGAATTGGTGGCCGATATCGTATTGATTAACGACAACTCCAAATCCAACCTGTTCAAAAGACTGATCGGCGACGACCGCGACCATTTATTGAATGTTTGCGAGAAAACGGTTTTCTTTTGTCATTTCAATCATTCTTTTTCAGCTTACCGGAAACTTTCCGTGGTTTGCCCCGTTTATGCCGAATTGGAACAGGAATGCAATCAGTGGCTGGAGCGTGTAATGCGCATCTCCAAAGAATTGAACCTGGACATGGATATTTACAGCACCCGAGAAACATTTGAAAAAGTAAAAGCATACAGGACCTACCGGAAATTCAGCGCGGACCTGTACCATTTCCCCATCGAATCCCCGGAAGATGTGGTGGAAAAACTCTCCGCTTTCGGTGAAACTCATTTATTGGTTTCCATTTTCGCACGTCCGGGATCGGTTTCTGCATTCCAGGGAATGGATTCTTTGCCTCAGCGGATGGAAAAGGAAAATAAAAACCTGGACCATATTTTCATCTACCCTTCTCAAAGTGCTTCAGACCTGTCCTATGCCACTTACGACGACATGAGCGGAAGCCCGCTTACAGCAGGTGTTGAAACCATTCAGCGTTTGTCCAAAGAAGTGGGTGGCATGTTTAAGAAGAATGAAGAGTAAGATACTAGTTAAAGATTGCTTTTCCTATCCAAAACCAAAACACAGGAGAAAAAATTAAAATGAATTGCAAGGGTATATCTAACCATCCTTGATTAAGCGGTGGATAATTATTATTCCAGCTAATAAAAAGATGACGATCAAATACTTTTAAAATAAGTAGATCAAATAATTTATACATCAGTAATGTAGTAGTCAACCCTACCGTTGTAATAAACCAAGCAGCATCATAACTTCCCAATCCATTTCGAACAATCAGATAAGCGATCCATGGAAACAACAAAGAAGCTACTAACAGAGACCAATAAACAATCTTAGATCTTAGGATCACCGCTATTGGAGAAACAAATAAAAAAATCGGTATTGCTGTAACTATGCCGGAAAGTATATTCATTTAGGTAATACATTATTCAAACAAAATTACGATTTATCCCAACAACTCCACCAACTTCTTCGGGGCCACATTCGAATAAGAAGTCTTCACAATGTCTTTCAAAAAATCTTCCTCCACTTTTTCGAAATATACCCGCGTCCAGCCTTGCAGGCCCCATTTATTCGGAACCGGGTGACAGGCACTTTCGTCCCATTTGCAAAACACGGATTGCTGCAGGGTCGTGAGTTTTACCACGAAGAATCCTTCATTCGCATCTACTGTTGCAAAAATCTTCTTTTTAACCCGGTAAGATCTTTTCTCGAAATGCGGTTCTTCTGTCGCTTCGGGCAGTGACAGGGCATAATGGGAAAGCTGGGAAAAATTCGTCAT
The DNA here is from genome assembly GCA_946478775.1 of uncultured Flavobacteriales bacterium. Next base: position 5,955 of record CAMLDR010000093.1, on the reverse strand, counting down.
GATTTTATAGCAACTGATTAACGAATATAGCGTTTCCATGTTATAGAAGTAATTTTAATTGCTTTTAATCAAAAACCATGGCTATTATTCTCAACATCCTCGCTTTCATTGGCTGTATCATTTGGTTCCACAAATTGATCCGACAACCGGGCAATAAACTGATCCTTCCCGTTATTTTGGTTTATTTGGCAGCCACAATCTTCAGCTTTGTCATTTCATTTGCGATACAGCATGATTATTTAGACGGTTTGCTCCACATGATTGTAAGCGGGGTTTCCATAGGGGTATTTTGGCTTTGGACAACCGTTGCAATTATTGTGAAACACGCGAAAAAAAATCAAATCAAAAACTTGCTAATTGACTTGGCCCCAACAAGTTCTTTACTGATTGTTCCAATATTTATAGTGCTATTACTTAGCAATGCTTCGTTTAAGATCGGTGGGTGACCCCCACTCTCTAAACTCACACTCCAGACTAAAAAGTAAAAGCGCTCAACCATTGTTGAACGCTTTTTGCTTTTTTAATGACCACCATGCTCCATTCCGCCGGCCTTGCAGCAAGCTGGTAATTTCTCATATGCTGTAGGATCAGCCAATACTTCATCTGCATTGTATCCCAACTGGGAAAGCTGCTTCTTAATCTCAGCCAAAGTGATCACATCATTCTTGAACTTCACTGTCAATTTTCGCGAGGGCACATCCAATTCTGCGAATTTTACTCCTTTGGTGTAATTCAAAGCACCTTCAATGCGCTCTTTACATTCACCACATTCCGCACTGGTCATAATTACCACGGTTTCAGTTTTAGCTGCCGGTTTCTGACTAAATGCAAAACTGCTTACAAATAACAGTGCCAACATTAACAAACTATTTTTCATCTTCTTTTATTTTAAAATTTACTAATCTATAAACCTAGAAGTGTTCCACTTTGGCGGATCTGCTTCAGGGTTTTTTCGCTACTTTTCGGGCAATTTCATATCTGAATCCGGCATAAATGACCGTTCCCATAACAGGAGCCCAAACGCGCGTTGCATCGAAAGTCGGGTCGTACGGATTATCCGCACTGATGATCGGATTTTTTTGCCGGAAGTTAAACAAATTCTCTCCTCCAACATATACATCCCAACGCTTGAAATGCCGTGTAATCTGAGCCAATCCAACCGGCACTGCCTGACTCTTCTCATTCATCAAATGCGATCCGTCCGGTAAAACAACATCCGGTAAACGCATGGGACTGTATACAGAAATCGTACCATCTACTTCCCACTTCTTATTTCTGCTCGCAAATGCCACATTGAATAACCCTCTGTGCTGCGGGATCATGACCTGTTGTCTCAAGCTTCCTGCGTAATCTGCTTTCACTTCCAGGAATTTGTATGCCAAACGGAAAGTAATCGTTTTCCAGGGCATGAAGCTCAATTCTGTTTGGAATGTGCTGCTCCTGGAAACGTTGCGCTGGAAACCAAAGAAGATCGAATCGGTGGACTGTTCGCGGTCAATGATCAATTGTTTCGTGAAACGGGCATGGTAAAAATCAGCCGAAATACTTGCCGGGCGGTTCCACCATCTCATCGTTCGAATCACTGAAACCCCGGAATTCCAAACTTCTTCCTGCTCATTACTGCTGTTCACAACCCAGGTTTTCGAAGTTGCCAGCAAAGAAGAATTATCCATAACAATAGTCGGTAATCTCCAGGATTTTCCGGTGGTTACACGAAGATCTGTGAATTCATCCAATGTCCATTTCGCATGTACACGCGGTGAGAACTGGAATTTCTCTTTCTGATCACTGAAAGCAGTTTGGTAATCCGCACGCATTCCTGCTACGAGAACCAAGCGCGTTCCGACATAAGTATATTCGAAAAATGCTCCCGGTGTAATGACGTTCCGGTTAAAATTAACAGAATCAATGTGCTGCTGCAAATCCTGGCCCACTGCTGAAATCCCGACTTTGTACTTATGGGTCGTTGTTCCGATGATGCCGTCAAAAATCGCATTGATGTATCCGCGCAATTCCCTTCCGCCAAAATCTCTCAAACCATACAAACCATCCGACTGGTGGTACTTGAATTGGTAAACAACACCGAAACTCTGGTAAGGTTTATTGGGGAATAAAAATCCTGTTTTCGCAAAGAACTCGGCATGTTGGTTGGTTGTTTCTGCACGGTATCGGTTTGCTGAGCCGTAAAGCTGACCGCCTAACCGCTGATCGTAATAGGCATTCACACCGAACTTGGTTTCAAACTTCTTCCCTTCATAGTCCCAGCGGTTCATAAACGCACCCGATTTACTCAAAGGCGCATCGCGGAAACCGTCTTTATTTCTGTCCCACTCACTCTGTAAAGTGGAAACATGTGCAAATGTTCCGGTACTCCATTTATCGTTGATGAGCTGGCCGCCATGCACATTCAATTCCGCCCTTCCCAAACTGGAACCGTAACCATTCACAAAAACGCGCTGCATGGTCGTAGGTTTGCGGAATTCTACATTGATTAATCCGGCCATGGATTCATACCCGTTTACAACAGAACCTGTTCCTTTGGTAATTTGAATGGACTCAACCCATGTTCCGGGAACGGAATTCAAGCCGAAGCTGCTTTCCAAACCCGTTAGAAAAGGGATGTTTTCCATTTGCAACTGGGTATACACACCGTCCAGTCCCAAAAGCTGGATTTTCTTTGCTCCCGAAACGGCATCGGTGAAATTCACATCCACGGTTGCATTTGTTTCAAAAGATTCGGATAAATTACAACAGGCTGCTTTTTTCAATTCTCCTTCTCCCAGGTTTTCCACCTGAAGCGGTTTTAAGCGAGAAAAGGTTTTGGAATCCTGTTTGAATTCAATGATGACCTCATCCAGTTCATCTACCTCAAAAAGAAGGATTTCTAAGCCGGAAAAACGGTCATCCTTAGTAACTATAACAGAATCAGGATCATAACCCGGAGCTGAAATTACCAGGACATCCGGCAGGTCTTTAGGCAGAACTAGCTCAAATCGTCCGTTCTCTTCACTGTAGACTTGCGTTTGAGCTTTTCTGAGTATTATTTTTGCTTGTTTAAGCGGGACTTTTCCACCGTTCTTTATTCCAAAGACAATCCCTTGAAGCTGGGCCTGACTGACTGAAAGAAAAAACAGGAAAAAACCGAATAGAATATATTTCATTGTTTTTAACGTTTAATTCGACTTCACTTTTTTGTTACAAAAAGGAAGGAATCACAGACGCCAAACACACAAATGAGTTAATCTTTCGAGGACATTTAAAGTGGGTGGATCGGATCCTGAGAACAGTTCTTTGTCCTCATTTGTCCAAACTGCTTCAAAGGACGGGATAAATGAAAGAACGGAAAGTTCTTCCATTGCTTCTGCAAAAATCGGGTGTACATCCTGGAAGAAGAAAAAGGAGAACTGCCAGTTGGAAACTTCATCCAAACAGCAATTATCTGAAATGCTTTCCTGGTCGGAAACACGGATTTCTGCCGTGGAACAACAATCGGGCTGTTCAGCTTTTAAATGCTCTTCCGAACATTCATTTGACGGAACAAAAACGGATTGCAAAACGCGGTTCTCATGCAAACAGGTATGCTGATAGAATGGAATACCGATGGTTCCCATCAGTACTACCACAATCATTCCTATTTGAAGTATGCGTTTCATCGAAACCAAAAGTACAAAAAAAGAAGTTCGGATAAATTCATAAAAAACAAGTAACTTGAAATGCCAACGAATTAAACTTCGTACTTTTGCTATCTGACAATCAAGATGAAGACGACACGAAACACCGCAGCAAGAAGTGCTATACTGGAATTGATTAACGACTCTAATGTGGCCTTGTCTCAACCTGCTATTCAACACAAATTGAATGGGTTGTGTGACCGCGTCACCATCTATCGTGTTTTGGACCGCTTATTGGACGACGGGTTGATCCACAAAATTGTCAATGTAAACGGTGTGGTAAATTACGCCGCCTGTTCTTCCTGCAACCACAATCACGTACACGATCACGAACACATTCATTTCAGCTGCAGGATCTGCAGTGAATTAACGTGTTTGGACCAGGTTATCCCATCCTTTTCGCTTCCTTCGGGATTTCAGGCCGAAGAAACCTTTTTTACAATCTCCGGGATCTGTAAGAATTGCCAAGATTCCGAAAAATGAGCGTCAATCACGAAAAAGCAGAGAAAACTGCCTGGTTCAGTTTAATCGGCAACTTCTTCATGGCTGTTATAAAAGCCCTGGTTGGATATTTCGGGAATTCGTATGCCTTAATTGCAGATGCGATTGAATCTACCGGTGATGTGTTTGCCTCTGCCCTGGTCATTGTTGGTTTTCGTTACGCCAAGCGTCCACCGGATGAAAATCATCCTTACGGACACGGTAAAGTAGAACCCCTGATTACCTTTGTGGTGGTGGGATTCTTGGTGGCCTCTGCTACTTTGATCATTATTGAAAGCATTCACAACATTCAAACTCCCCATAAAGCTCCTGCTTCTTACACCCTTTGGTTTATCGGGGGAATTATTCTCACAAAAGAACTCTTCTTTCGCTTTGTTTCGAAATCGAGTGAAGAAGTCGGCAGTACTTCTTTAAAAGCCGATGCGTGGCACCACCGCAGTGATGCAATTACTTCTGCATGCGCTTTTGTAGGAATTGCCATTGCCGTTTATATGGGAGATTCCTGGGCGCAGGCTGATGACTGGGCGGCATTGGTTGCTTCATTGATTATTTTTTACAATGCCTACAAAATATTCCGTCCGGCTCTTGGAGAGATCATGGACGAACACTTGTACGATGATTTTATTCTCATTATCCGCGAAAAATCAAAAAGCGTAGCAGGAATTCACGAAACGGAAAAATGCTGGGTACGTAAATCCGGTATGCGCTACTGGGTGGACCTGCACATTCACGTAGACGGGAACCTAAGCGTACACGAAGGACATACGATTGCACACAACTTGAAAAAACACCTCATGGACGAATTGCCGGAGATCGAGGATGTGCTGGTGCACGTGGAACCCTCGGAGTAATTGAGAATTGAAAATGGATAATTGAAAAGATTTTCCGATTTATGATTTGAATGGTAAGAAATCCATTGTCTTGATACTTGACTCCCTATTAGTCTCACTTCCATTAAAAACTTCTCCATTTTCAATTTTACATTTTCAATTTGACCTATCTTTGTAAAAATAAACACAGACAAACATCATGACATCAGTTCCAGTTACAGTATACGTCGAAATGACTCCCAATCCAAATACGATGAAATTCGTTGCAAACAAGTATTTGCTTATTAACGGAGAGTCGGTTGAATTTCACTCGGGTGCAGAAGCCAAAGGATATTCCCCGTTAGCAGAAGAATTGTTCCATTTTCCTTTCGTAAAAACCGTTTTTATCACGGCAAATTTTGTTACGATCGCTAAAAACGAAACCATTTCCTGGGACTTTGTGACCATGGAATTGCGTGAATTCGTTAAAAACTGGATCGTGGAAGGAAAAGATATTTTAATCCAAATGCCGGTTGCAAAATCAAAACCCGCAGGAAGCGACGAATCAAAGCCCGCAAAAGAATACGCTCCGTCCGAATACGATGACGCGATCCGTTCTTTGTTGGATGAATACGTTCGTCCGGCAGTGGAAGGTGACGGTGGCGCTATTGATTTCGTAGGATTTGAAGAAGGAACGGTAACAGTTGCCCTTCGCGGCGCATGTTCCGGATGCCCTTCCAGCACAGCAACATTGAAAGGCGGAATCGAGAATTTATTGAAACAGCATTTACCCGATGTAAAAGAGGTGGTTGCTGAATCGTTGTAAACTACTTATTTTATAAAAAACAATTTGGGGGGGACGCGATGCATCGCGTCCCTACTTGTTTTTATAAAAATTCAGGATCATTTATGGAATTTCTAATTGACTGACATCTCTATAGAAATCAATTAAAAAATCAGATCATGAAAACAAT
>CAMLDR010000092.1 GCA_946478775.1 uncultured Flavobacteriales bacterium | reverse complement strand
TTGTTGAGCTGTCCGCTGGCATGACCCACCACTTCGTGCAAAGCCGTGTGCATTTTTCCGGCAATGGCCCCGTATTTTTTTGCCCGGTCGATTTCTTCCTGGTCGTTTGCGAATTCTTCGGTTACGGCAGGTCCGCCGGCTTTGTTATATGCTTCAATGATATTCCCAAGAGAAACAGATTTGGAACCATGGATTTCTCTCACCCAGTTGTTATTCGGAAGATTTACACCAATTGGAGTAGAAGGAGCGGCATCACCGGATTCACTGGCAACTTCCACTACTTTATAAGAAACACCCACTACTTTCTTTTTCTTGTGCTCGGGCATCAATGGAGAATTGTCTTCAAACCACTGGGCATTTTTTGCAACCGTTGCCATGCGTTTGGACGCTTCAAAATCATTGATCTGAACAATGGATTCGTAGTTTGCGCGTTTGCCCAAAGCATCGCCGTAGGTTTCTATAAATCCGTTGATGTAATCAATATCGCCTTTTGTTGCTGTTGACCAAATGACGTTGTATTCATCCCATTTTTTCAGGTTCCCGGTTTTGTAGTATTCGATTAATACTTTCAATGCTTTTGCCTGCTGGTCGTTCTCAGCGACTTTCACTGCTTTGCGCAGCCAGAAAATAATCTGGTCGATTGCTGCTCCGTATTTTCCTTTGCTCTTCCAAACATCTTCGTGAAGCTTGCCGTTTTTCAGTATTAAAGTGGAGTTTAATCCCAGTTCAATGGGTTTCGGATCATCCAGGTCTTGTTTTCCGGCATAGTATTCTTCTACCATTTTCTGCGTTACACCTTTTCCATAGAAATTATTGGCAGAAGCCACGATCATATCCACATCCGGATTTTTCACCTTTCGTTTTTTCTCCAGTTCCGGATCAAAAATGGCGTCCAATGCTTCCGGACTTAAATTGTGCTCTACAGCAGCCATTAATTTGTTCAGGTACGCAGAGCTGAATTTCGGACGGATCTTGTCCATGCTGTAATGGTGATGGATTCCGTTTGAAAAGAATACTTGTTTACTCCATTCATCAAACTTTTTCCACTCGGAAGTGGTTTTGTCTCCGGTGTATTTTTCATGAATGGCTTCGAGAGCTCGGCGGATTTCCAGGTTGAACCGGTTGTTCTGGTCGTAATTGATATCTCGCCCTGCCAATCCTGCCTGGGAAAGATAGTAAACGAGTTCTTTTTGTTTTAAGGAAAGTTTATCCCAGCTCGGAACTTCGAAACGGAGAATCTGGACATCTGCAAATTGCTCAACATTTGTCTCTATCGGTGCTGTATTTTCTGCTGCTGATTCTTCATTGCTTCCGCAAGCCGCCGAAAGCGCCAGGAGGGAAGTGAAAGCGATCATATTCTGTATTTTCATATTATTCGGTTATCTGCTTGAAATTAGTGAAATATTTTGAGATAGCCTGTTCCGGATGATTTACCGCTCATCATATTCTTAAAATAACCAAATGATAAAATACAAACATTTGTTGTTTAAAATAAAACAAATGAAAACTACTTTACTACTACTTTCGTTGTTTGTTGGGTATATAAGCTTTTCACAGCCATACCCAATCGGGCATAGAACTATTACATTGAATGATCCATCCAGAACAGGAGGGTTTGGATCAGGCGGAGGTGCCGGACGACAAATTCAAAGCGAAGTTTACTATCCTGCGGTTACAGCCGGTAATGATGTAGCCATTTCAAGCGGGCAATTTCCGTACATTGTTTTTGGTCACGGATTTGTGATGACCTGGGATGCTTACCAAAATTTTATCGATCAGTATGTACCGCTTGGCTACGTACTGGTTTTTCCACGCACAGAAGGAAGTTTTTCACCCTCACATTCCGATTTTGCTTTGGATCTATCGGTTGTCGGGACAAAAATGGCCGCATTGAACGGAGATAATTCTTCCTTTTTTTACCAGGCCTGGAACGGTAAAAAAGCAGTGATGGGTCATTCCATGGGCGGAGGAGCTTCTTTCCTGGCAGCGGCTCAAAATACAGCGAACTTCGATATTTTGGTTGGTTTCGCCCCAGCAGAAACTACTCCTTCTGCGATTAATGTCAGTTCGGATATTTCCATTCCCACATTGGTTTTTTCGGGAACAGAGGATGCGGTAACTGCTCCTGCAAGCAATCACCAACCAATGTATGACAGCTTAGCGAATGTGTGTAAACATTTCATTGCAATTACCGGTGGTGCACATTGTTATTTTGCTAATTCCAGCACAACCTGTGATTTCGGAGAATCCGCTTCGGGTGGAAATATTTCGATTACACGGGCCGTGCAGCACGACATTACTTTTGATGCTTTAGATCCTTATCTGAAGTTTTACCTGATGGAAGATTGTCCAAGCTGGCCAGTTTTCACCAATCAGCGAGACACGGATACCCGGATCCAATCGGTGTTTTCGTGTACTTACACCTTGCCTGTTAATCCGGTGATTACGCAGAACGGTTCTGTTTTAAGTATTCCTTCCACTTCGTTAACTATTTCCTGGTTCCTAAACGGGAATCTGTTGTCCGGAGAAACGGGAACAACAATCGACACACAATCATATGGAGGAGGAACGTATGAAGTTCAGGTGACGGATGCTGCCGGTTGTTACGGAAGTGCGAGCCAGGGACTAACTGTGGGATTGAATGAGAACACGCTGTCTTATTTTTCTGTTTATCCGAATCCGGCTAATGAACTAGTGACGATTCAAACAACTGCTTCAGATATGCAGCTTTTCGCATTGACAGATCCGGAAGGCAGAATAATCAAAGTGTTCGAAGTTCAGTTGAAATCAGAAGTCTCACTGGAAGGATTGCAAAGCGGAATTTATTTTATACGGACGGTGAATTCCAATAAAGTACAACGAATCATTAAACAATAGGAGTAGGGGCGTTCTGCAGATGTGGGGCGCCCTCTGCTTTTTCTGTTTTAAATTTTAATCGTGAGAAACATAACATTCCCCGGCTGTAATTGCAACGGGAATGGTGTTTCTTTTGGAGCGATCGGGTAGGAGTAACGTTCTGAATCACACAATATGGTTGGTAGAAACTGAAATTACGAACTGAATATTTAAGGGCGCCATACGTTATTCTGATCCACATTCAATTGCATAAGTGCAGCTGTTAAAATGTGTACTTCATAGTGCGTCAATTCGGTTTTTAAGAGCTATTAGAATGGCATGTTTTTTCCTGCGGGAAACTTCGATCTCTTCCTGATTAGTCATGGTAATACTGCAGGCTGTACCTTTAGAGTAGGACCGTATGTAATTCATATTGATCAGGTGTCCGTTGCTGATCCTAAGAAAATGCTTATATGGGCGCAACAGTTTTTCATAATCTGAAAGTGGCTTGGAAGAAACCAAGCGCTGGTGATCAGCTGTAATAAGTTCGCAGTAATTACGACAGGCCACGATATAACTGATTTGATCGATATCTATGAGCACGACTTTGTCTTTATGATGCACAGAAACACTTTTTAAAAGTTGTGTTTTCTCATCAACAGACCGGATAAAATGAATTATATCTTTGCGGTCTTCATTGAGATGAATGCGGTTTTCCACCCGGTTCACTGAGATCATTAATTTGGCGTAATCAATTGGCTTGAGGATATAATCTACCGCGTTGAATTCAAATGCCTTGATCGCATAATCATCAAATGCAGTCACAAAAATGAGATGGAACGGAATTCTATCAAACATGCGCAGCATTTCGAATCCACCCTGAACGGGCATATGTATATCCAGGAAAACCAGGTCCGGTTGCTCTTCTCTGATCAGGGAATACCCTTCTTCTGCACAGGCAGCTGTGCCAATTAATTCCACAGAAGGACAATGTTTCTTTAAAAGGCTCGTCAGTAAGCTTCGGTTAGAAGCTTCATCATCAATAATAATACTCTTGATTTTGTTCGTCATACAGTGTGTTTAACATATCTGTTCGGAAAATAATATCCACCCGCACGCCTGCCGGTTCACCTTGCTGGTCTTCAAGGTCTGTCAGGATGATTGAGGCACCTTTTGTCTCATGCAGTTTATTCAGGTTTTCAATCCGACGTTGGATCAGTTTATTTCCTTTTGACTCATGCTGAGTCCTGTTTTTTGTATGGGCGTCCCGTCTTCCGACACCGTTGTCAATGATTGAAATGATAAGTTGTTCCTCTTTCAGGACGATTTTCAGAAGCAGTTCGGGAATCCGTTTTCCTTTTAATGGCAGTAATCCATGCCAGATCGCATTTTCAATAAAAGGCTGTGTAATAAGAGGTGGAATAAACAAGTTTTCCAAAGCGATATCTTCCGCAATTTCTTTCCTGAAAATAAACTGATTGCTGAAACGAAGCTGCTCAAGTTCGATGATTATTTCAATGATTTTCAATTCATCCGCTATGCTCGCAACAGATTGATCTGAGTAATTAAGGAGGTAACGAATCAGAAGGCTAAATCGGGCAAGATACTGATTGGCCTTATCCGTTTGATCTGTAATAATTAGTTCCTGAATTGCCGCCAGCGAATTCGAAATAAAATGTGGGTTGATTTGGGCTTTTAAAGCGGTGAGCCGGTAAATTGTCAGCATGCGTGTAACCTGCTCACGAGCTTCAGTCTTTTTACGGATACGGCGTAAAACAAAACGCGTTATAAGAACGATCAGCGTTGCAAACAGGATGATGATTACAGCAAGAAAAATTCGGGTATGCCAGAATGCAGGAGCGATGTAAAAAGAAGTTTTCCAGACTTTTTGATGTTTGTTCTTCAGGTAATTGTCCGGGTAAACCAGCAGTTTGTAGTGTCCGGCTCCCAGGTTCTGTAAATTAAGTTGGTTTCCCGTAATCTTTCCTTTTTCAGGAGAAGGGCCTTTCAACGTATAGAAAAGATGCTTTTCATTGGCGGAATAGGCTAGCAGATCGAAATTGAAACACAGGTTATTCTCATCATGTCTTAGTTTGATATTCACGGGGCAGATCTTTCGTTTTCCAGCAAAAACCGACTCCAGGTAGAAGGGATAAACTGTTTTTTTCAGCAAGCCTTCTGTGTTCAAAATGGTCAGCCCCAGTTTGGTTCCCAGGTAGAGTTTACCGTCGAATGCCTCCACACTGCTCACTTCATTATAAGCTAATTGTACCCAGGAACCGAAGTCTCCGCTGGTCATTGAAGAAATAAAGGCACCTTTGTTCGCAGCAATTACGGCATTTTTGTTGTGAAGAAAACAGATGTCAGTAACAACCGAAGAAGGCAGACCGGTAATCCGGATAAGCAGGTTATCCGGAGAAAGCCGGAACAATCCATCCCCGATGGTACAAATCCACAGGTTTTCGTTCCCGTCGAGGCTGAGTCTTGCGATCTTTTTTCCTCTCAGCATGTTTAAATAGGCTGGCATCACGAGTTTCTTATTCTTTAAGAGGAATACTCCCTTACGCGTACTGATAAAAACTGCACCATCTTTCCTTGCTGCAATATGTCGGGGATTTTGTGTGAATAGCCGATTGGAAAACTGATTTGACTCAGGTGATTTCTCCAGGACATTGGATGCTGAAACCAGCAGTAATTGCTTGTTGCGTTGTTCCGCGAAACCATATCCGCCAAATTTATTACAAACATTTATGGTTCGGTAACCATCCAAACTGCCGTATAGTTTATAAATCCCGGATTTTGTGCCGACCAGATAATTCCCTTCGTTTCGTATAACATCATTCACACAGATGTCCTTTTTTTTTCGGGGAACCTTCAGCAGGCGTTTATTCGCGTAGATAAAAAGATTTCCATCCGCAGTTCCAATAAATAGTTGCTTGTCGATTACCTTTAACAGGGTTATACTTCCTGACAATTCCGGAATCTCATCGTAATAGGTATACTGTCGGTTGGGGCAATAAAACACCCCTCTTTCGATTGTGGAAACCCATATTCCACCCTGGTTATCGAATAGAATGTCTGAAATGGTTAAACCCGGCAGGTAATGGTGAAGCTGGTTCAGATTGGCATCAAGCTCATACAAGCCGTCATAAGATAAACCTTGCCAAACATGTCCGTCAGGAGCTAATTCCATACTGAGCAACGGCCGGTTGAACTTTTGCTTTTTCACAATTCCTTTACCTTCGACCAGCAGCAGTTCATTCCAGCCCATAATATAATAACGGTTTGTGTTCCTGATGATCCCATTACGACTTGAAAAGACATATAAAAAAGGGATGGAGAACACCCGTTGATTATTATCGTCTACCATGCTGAGTAAACATTTTTCTTTCTGATCTTTAATATGCAGACACTTCAGGGCAATGTCTCTTGTTCCTATTGTTTGAAATGTTATCAGGCTTGTTCTTTTATGTAAGCAGCTTGGATTTACGCTGTGTTTTTTCAGATTGTACTGATAGCTTTTTACCGTCGATGCGAACCAAATCAGCTTTTGATCGATAGCAAGATGGATAATGGTTTTGTTACTATTGGCGATCTCGGCAGAAACTTTTTCCAAACCTTTCAGCTGTATTGCACTGTCTCCGGCTATGCGATAGATTTTTGCATTGGAATTGGCGATATACATTATTCCGTCCGGGGATTCCGCCACTTTATAAATCGCGCTTTCGTTGGGTGGAAGATTTTTGCAAACAGGTATGAACTTTGTGCCGTTGTGCTTTACGATTCCGTATTCGGTAAATGCCCAGATGTAACCCTTCTTATCCTGGTGGAGATTATATACCTCTGATGATGGTAGGCCCTGAAGGACATCCATTTTTCTGAAAGTGATTTTTTGTGCATGTATCGTTAAGCTGCACAAAAAAAATAAAAAGCTCATAGTGGTGCGAAGGGCCATAGAGTAAAAATAATCTTTTCCATGTTTCCGGAAAAATGAATTTTAACAGGTGGGCATAAAATTGACCGGTTGGTAGTAATGAACCGGGAAAAAGCAGGGATTTTTGTTTCATTAGCTGGATCACTATTCACACGGGAGTTAGTCACAATGGCATTCATGGTACCAATGAATGTTTTACCCACATGGAAAGAGGATCCTCCGGGATGCATACCGGAATAGTTGCATGCGGGATTTTATTCGGCATGCGAGCGGATACCGAAAAGCTCAAGAGTAGGTAAACATCAAACACACATTTTATGAAAATCGTTAATTATTTACTGACGGCCTTACTTGTACTTAACCTAATACATGTCAAAGCACAATGCAGTGCAACAGGGTCACATTACACCACAACCGCTTCAGGATGGAGCCCGTTTGTTGATCTTGGAGACGGAGTTGGTACTCCTTCTACATCTTGTGGGGATGGCAGGAACGGGAACATCTTTTTTTGGGGCACTGCCGCCTTTTTCACAACTGCTCGAGACGGCCGGGAAATGCGGTTAAGCAGAAATATCCCCCCATTGAGCGATCATAACTGGACGATGGATTTCATGCTGAATATTACTCCTTCGCAACACGGAGGAGGACTTCAGAATAATTCTCCGTCAGTAACATTGGCATCCCTTACAACCGAGCAGATGAACTTGCAAAGTGGTTGCACAATAGGGAATTTCTGCAGTCCATGCGCTAGTTATCCAAATACAAATATGGATGCTATTTGGGTAGATCTAACCTCCAATGCACCTTCCGGATGCAGTGAGAGTCAAGCGAACAAAGATTGGCGTATTATTGTTTATGCACGAGACGGGAACGGCACACCGATAAGTTCTGGTCCTATTTACATTGCATCAGGGGTTAATGCATCTTATTATATTAGAGTACAGCGAACAAATCTTTCTTTGGGGCTTATCAGTGTGTATTCGAATTCGGATTACACAGGTCATTTACCAGGATCTCCACAGTGCTTTACTATTCCGGGATCAGTTACCGGGCTGGATTGCCTGAATCATGAAGTACATTCTAAAGAGTCGTGTCTGCGCGTATTCAATGGAAATGTTGACCGCATGAAAATTGACAATAATGTGCCATGTCCTACCGCATTACACCCTTCGTTCACAGCACCAACCTCAGTTTGTAAGGGGTCGTTATTTACAGTAAATGGATCTGCCAGTACATCCGGAACTTCCATACCGATTTCGAGTCACATGTGGGCAGTCGAAGAATGCGATGCGAATGGGAATCATTTCGGACCTGTTTGGTATGGTGGAAGCATTCTTGGTGCTCCTTCAGGGAATTACACGATCAACCCCTTCGCTGTTGCGGCAAATGTGAACATGCAAGCTGGACACTATTACAAGATTTCACTTATCTTACAAAACTGTGGAAATCACTGGACGCCAACGAGCCGGGTGATTTATGTTAACCCCAAAATAACGGTAAGTATGTCCGGATCAAATACTGTCACAATTCCCTACAACAACCAACCAACTGCCTGGATAAAAGCAACGGGTATCGGCGGAAGCGGCTCATACACCGTCAATATCTATACAGGCGGCTTTCCTCCGACTTCGGGTAGTGCCTTACTGTCTACAGAAGTTATATTGCCTGGCAACTCTCCGGTCTTCCACCCTTTTACACAAACCTCGGCGCGCAATTATTACATTGAAGTTACAGACAATGTCACCGGCTGCTCGGATCGCAGGTCCTGGTGGGTATCTCAGGGAGCGGCATTCAGTGCTGCTTTCAACGTTGAGCTTACATCGCAAACTGCTGATGCGTTCACTATGAAAACCATCCCTGAAGATGTTACGGGATACGAAAACCCGGACTTTTCCTACCATCATATTATTGAGGAACTAGCACCGGATGGAACTGCGCTTTACTCCCATACGAGCGAAGATTGCTGGACAAGTTACCCTGACGACGAGACTTTCAAAGGATTTGTAAGCAGCGGAACGGGAATTTACGAGCAGGCATCCGATCCGGATTGTGGTGAACCGGGACGATTCCTTAAAGGGCACCGATACAGGTTAACGACTGTTATGCGGACTTCTGAAGCTGATGAACAGCAATACTCGGTCATTGTTTCTGTTGACGAAGCCGGGCAGCTAATTGTAGAACAAGAAGAGAAGAGCGCTTCCGTTATGAAAGAAATATCCACTACCGGAACTGCATCTGCATCTGAAATAACTATCCATCCAAATCCGAGCACCGGAATCTTTACGATCCAGCTCGAAGAAGCGGCTGAAGGTTCATTAATCGAAGTAACGAACGCACTCGGACAAAAAGTGAAGACTCTCGAAGCAAAAGGATTACGCTCTGAGCTAAATCTGACAGGTTTCACGAAAGGGATTTATATCGTAACCATTTCTTCCAATGGAAGCAAAACCACGAAGAAAATCATTTTAGAATAACATAAATCATCCACTTGGTTGATTGGAAGGGTTGTCTGTTTTTTACAGGCAGCCCTTTTTTAATCTTTAAGGATTACTCGTGAGAAACATAACATTCTCCGGCTGTAATTGCAACAGGAATGCGGTTTTCGACAGGAACAATAGGGCAGGAGTAACGATCCGAATAAGCACAATACGGATGATAGGAAGTATTGAAATCGATCTTCACTTTTTTTGCTTTCTTGCTGAAATACAGGTCTAAATATTTGCCTGCTCCATACGTAGAAAGGCCCGTTGTGGCATCTTTAAACGGAACGAAGTAATAATTCTTGTATTCTTTCTTTCCGGCCAAATCCAGGTTCTGATAGACGTTCAGCTTACACAAAGTGTCGTTGATTGTGAATGAAAGATAACCGACTTTGCGGTAATAAACGGTACGTTCTTTTGACATGGGCATGACAAAAGCAGGTCCGACTTCCTTTACAAAATCCGCTTCAACGATAAAAGAGGTGTTGACGGGAAAGAAGCAGATTTCGGGATAGGTTTTCCGTTCTTCCTCATTCAATACTTTTGAGAGAAATTCCCTTTCGTGTTTTTCACGCTCCAGTGTGAGGCTGTCTGAATACCCGTTCTGTGCCAGTGTGAAACATGCAGAAATGCAGGTTATGAAAAGAATAATACCAATTTTCATCTGCCGCCAAATAATGAACTTCCAACGCGGATCATCGTACTTCCTTCTTCGATAGCCAGTTTGTAATCGCCGCTCATTCCCATAGAAATCACTTTGAAATCCGGGTTGTACTTGAAATAATTGCTTTTTAGGATCAGGAAATAATTATGCAGGTTCCGGAATTCATCACGAACCTGTTCCTCATCTTCCACGAAACTGGCCATCCCCATTAAACCGACAATGGAAACGTGGTCCATTTCAACGAATTCCCTGCTTTGCAGAATTTCTTCAGCTTCTTCGAATGAAAGCCCAAACTTGGTTTCTTCCTGTGCAATATGGAACTGGAGTAAACAGGGGATTACACGGTTATTTTTCTCTCCCTGTTTGTTGATTTCCTGCAGCAGTTTAAAGCTGTCGACCGAATGGATCAGAGAAACAAAAGGGGCGATGTATTTGACTTTATTGGTTTGCAAATGGCCAATCAGGTGCCATTCGATATCTTTTGGAAGCAGTTCCCATTTATCTACGAGTTCCTGTACTTTATTTTCACCAAAAATACGCTGTCCGGCATCATAAGCTTCCTGAACGAGCGTGGCAGGTTTTGTTTTTGAAACGGCTACCAGAACTACATTTTCCGGGATTTCCGCCTTCAAGGAGTGAATATTATCTGCTAAAGACATATTTATTCGTTGATATTGTAGATTGTCAATCCGCTGCGCATTTTGGGTTCCACCCAGGTCGATTTCGGAGGCATAATTCCGCCTTTATCGGCAACTTCTTTCACTTCATTAATGGATGCGGGATACAGTAAAAAACCAACTTTGAAGTCTTCTTTTTTTACCAGGTCCACCACTTTCTTTAATTCTCTGGTTCCCGGAATAAAATCAATGTCCTTACTCGTTTTCAGGTCTTCAATTCCCAGGATGGGATGCAGGATGTAGTCTGTCAGAATTTGAGCATCCAATTGTTTTACTACATCTTCTACCGCTGTTACGGCTTCTTTTGCTTTGAAGGAGTAAGCTTCTCTCCCCAGTAAACAAACAATTTCATGTCGTTCAAGCGGTCTGCGGGCTTTCTTTAGTTCTTCAATCGTAAAATGCTCTGAGCAAGCTTTGAGAAAATCTACAGATGTTAATCCATTGAGGTGTTTCACCAGGCGCTGGAATTCCAGGATTTCCAGTTTTTGTTCATCGATCAGGTAAGCCAGAAAGAAATCATGATTGGGAAACTGCGGCTGTTTGTTTTTGACAATGGTATCCTTCAGCCGGGCAGAGGAGGCGGAACGATGGTGGCCATCCGCAATGTAGAGTTCCTTCAAGGATGCATAGATTGAGATCAGTTTAGCGTCTTTTCCTGCATTGATCACCCACAATTCGTGTTTGATCTTATCGGTTGTGGAGAATTCGTATTCCGGTCGTTCTTTCGTGACTTTTTCCAGGTATTTATCCAGTTCCGGTAAATGCTTGTGAGCCAAAAGAACGGGTTCTGCATTGAAGCCGGTGATGTTCAGGTAATTGGTGAACATCGATTCGCGGGAAGTAATGGTAGCTTCGTGTTTCTTGATCAGATCGTTTTTGTATTCTTCTACGCTGACTCCCGCAATGACGCCTGTAAACTGGTGTGTTCCTTTTGTCTGCCTGTAAATGTAAAAAGATTTTTCCTGTTCCTGTATGAGGATTCCCTGGTCAATAAACGAGTCGTAGCGTTCTTTTACTGCTTCAAAGCGCTCCACGGAATTTGCTTTCGATTGGTGTTCTTTGTCGCCTTCCGGATGAATGATGTGCAGAAAAGTATAAGGATTTTCGTCCAGCTTAGCACGCAGAATGTGTTTGCGATAAGCAGCCAAAGGTCTTGTTGAAACCAATTGGGCTTTATCTCTCGTTGGACGAATTGCCTTAAAGGGGTGTATTAGAGACATTTATTTGAAATGACTTAAGCAGGAACCTGAACTCCAAACTGTTTAATAATCAGATCTGCTAATTCCAGACCAATGCGATCCTGAGCTTCATTTGTTGCCGCTCCGATATGTGGTGTTGTTCCAATTTTTTCATTGTTCAGTAAGTCTGCCCGCGGATTCGGTTCGTTTTCAAATACATCCAATCCGGCATAAGCTACTTTGCCTTCGGCAATTGCCTCCAACAGGTCTGATTCGTTCACCACACCGCCGCGTGCTGCATTTACCAATACTACACCTTTTTTCATTAAGTCAAATTCTGCTTTTTGAATCACTGCCGAACCGTCTGCCTGTTTAGGGATGTGTAACGAAATAAAATCTGACTGCGCCAGTGCAAAATGAAGATCATTCGTGGATTGTACCGGAACTTTAATGGTTCCCAACCCGTGAATTTCCATGGAAACTTCCGTGTTGATTTCGTGACTGTTCACAGCAATGACTTTCATGCCACAACCCAAAGCATAACTTGCCAAAGACTGCCCGATGCGCCCGAAACCAATAATAGCGATGGTTTTTCCACGTAGTTCAATCCCTTTTCCGTATTTCTTTTTCAAAGCGGAAAAATCTCCTGTTTTCATTTGCTTGAACGAGTCATGCAGTGACCGTGCTCCCGCAAACAAATGTCCCATTACCAATTCCGCAACGGATTGCGAAGAAGAAGCCGGTGTATTGATGACCGTCAATCCTTTTTCACGCGCATAAGCTACGTCGATATTGTCCATTCCAACACCACCACGTCCCAATAATTTCAATCCCGGACAAGCATCCACAACCACCTGACGGATCGTTGTAGCACTTCTGACAAGGATAATCTCAATGTTGTTCGCGTTGACATAATCAATCAGGTCTTCCTGGTTTACTTTATCTGTAATAACGGTATATCCGGCTTTTTCAAGCGCAGCTTTTCCTTCGTTGGAGATTCCGTCGTTTGCTAGTATCTTCATAATTATTATTTCAATTTATCGCGAGTTTCTAAACCATTCATTTTTCACTTGAGACCGATTGTCAATAGTTCAATAGTTCAATATAAATTTCCTTAAACACCTTTTAAACCAAAGCGACTGAAAGTCTGCTTTCGGTTTGAACCTTTTCTATCCGTGTTTTTTAGAGAAATCGTTCATTACATCTACCAATATCTGAACGCTTTCCAATTCAAGTGCATTGTACATGGAAGCTCTGTAACCTCCAACACTTCTGTGTCCGTTTAATCCGATAATTCCGGCTGCTTTCCAGGCTGCATCGAACTCGTCTTTCAATGCCTCATTTGTCAATAAGAAGTTGACATTCATTTCCGAACGGTCTTCTACAGCTGCAGTTCCTTTAAAAAGGGGATTGTCATCAATTGCAGAATAAATTAGTTTTGCTTTTGCCTGATTTTTCAACCCCATTTTTGAAACTCCGCCGTTTGCCATCAAATCCTGCAGGTTCAACATCGCAACGTAAACTGAAAACACGGGAGGAGTATTGTACATGGAATCTTTTTCCGCATGTACTTTCAAATCCAGGTAGCTGGGCATGAATGGAGAAGTTGATTTTCCAAGCACGTCTTTCTTTACAATGTATAGTGTTGCTCCGGCAGGACCTAAGTTTTTCTGAGCTCCGGCATAGATCATGTCGAAATCAGAAACGTTGATCTCTTTGGAGAAAATATCGGAAGACATATCGCACACCAAAGGCAAATCCGTTTTCGGGAACTCCTTGAATTGTGTTCCGAAGATCGTATTGTTCGATGTGAAATGAATATAATCAGCGTCTGCAGGTATTTGAAGATTTTTCGGGATGTAGTTGAAGTTCTTGTCCTCGGAAGAAGCAAACACATTCACATCGATACCCACTTTTTTCGCTTCTTTGATTGCTCCTGAAGCCCATGTACCGGTATTGATGTATCCTGCTTTCTTTGTAGAACGCATCATATTCAGCGCTGCGATTGTAAAACCAAGTGTTGCACCGCCTTGCAGATAAAGCACCTCGTAATCGTCAGAAATATTCAAAGCTTTCTTTACCAATTCACGGGCATCGTGCATTACAGCCTCATAATCTTTGCTTCTGTGTGAAACTTCAAGAATGGACAGACCATTGAAATCCAATACGGCCTCGGAAGCTTTTTTAAATACGTCTTGCGGAAGAATACATGGTCCTGCGCCAAAGTTGTGTTTTTTCATTTGATGATTTTTTGCTCTCTAATTTGGAAGTACACAAATTTCGAGATTTTTGAACGAATAGAGAAGTGTTTTGCATTAAAATATTTCACAAAAAAAGCCCCGCCAAGTGGCAGAGCTTTTAATATGTTGAAGGATTATTCATTCGATTATTCTTCAGTTTTTTTCGCTGGTTTTGCAGCAGCCGGTTTTTTAGCAGCAGCAGGTTTTTTCTCAGCTGCCGGTTTCGCTGCAGTTTCTTTTTTAACAGCAGGTTTCTTAGCTGCTACTTTTTTCTCATCTGCCGTAGCAGTTGCTTTCTTTACAGCTGCTGGTTTAACCGTTGCAGTTGTTTTTCTTTTGCGCGAATTACCATAGGATCCGTTTGTACGTTTTCCTTTTGCAGTCTTGATATCACCTTTTCCCATAATTGTTTTTCTGTTTTTTTTGAGTTCGAAAAGTCATACAAATATAACGTTCTCTTTGACTTACGAGGTAAAAAAGTTCAAAAAGTTCACACTTCGACTTCGCTCAGTGTACTTTTTCAGGAACGACTTCTAAAATAAGCTCTATAAGGTGACTGAGCGAAGTCGAAGTCAACCTTGAAGCCGTTTTTCCAATTCTCTTCTGACCACGTCACCGTTACGCATATAGCGCTGACACCATTTCAACTTGATGTCGGTTTGGTCATCTTCATTCAATTCCCAATCCAGATCCGATTCGATCAAACGCTGTCTTAAGGCCTGTAAAGTCAATGCAACGGAAACGGAAACGTTGAAACTTTCCGTAAACCCAACCATCGGGATGGCAACTTTGTAGTCTGCTATTTCCCGGATCTCATCAGATATCCCTTCCCATTCCGTTCCGAAGGAAAGTGCAACCGGCTGATCCAGTGGTAAATCGAAAATAGAAAGTTCTGCATCTGGAGTCAGAGCAGCTATTTTATATCCTTGTGATTTCAATTTCGACACCGCATCCAGCAAAGGAGCCGGTCCCTCATTGTAATTGTACAGGTCGACCCATCTTCCGGCACCACGGGCAATATCGCGCTGCACTTTGTATTGGTTCTTGCTTTCAATTACATGCAATTCCTGTATGCCGAAGCAGTCACAGCTTCTGAGAACGGCACTGGCATTGTGTTCCTGGAAGATCTCCTCTAAAAGAACGGTTAAATAGCGCGTGCGTTTGGAAGCTACTTCATCGAACATCTGTCCTTTGACTTCCGGGATCAATTGGTAAAAAGCCTGGAGCAATTCGTTTTTCATGGCACAAAACTAGTTATTATAATTACCAATGTCGAATTCCTAATTCCCAATTTTGTTCGTGAGTTGGCAGCGTAAATTTAAAATGTTGAATTTTATTACCAGATGTTTAAAATATAATGGTTTAATACATTAACCATACTTGACCTATGCTTGATCGATACTTGATCCATGGGTAACAGGGTGTAAAAAAAACACCCCGCTCTTTTCAGAATGCAGGGTGTTTTCTTCGTAAATCAAGGAATTCTAATTGTTCTTGCCGCTTATTTTTCAGTTCTTTTCTCAGATTCGTCCGCCACAAAGCCAAGGGCACGAAATCTCTCTTTTTTGCGCAACTGTAAATGAAGGGAGGCTCTTTTAGAATACATCTTCGTCATTCATTACTTTAATACTTTCACTGTTTTTGTCCAGCCGCTGTTTCCGGAGATGCGTACAAAATAAACGCCTCCCGGAAGTGTTTCCACGTTTTTTATTTGTGCTTCATAATGCGAGCCGGTTTGATTTTGCTGCGTTTGGACATCTACCTCACGACCCAGGGCATCTTCCAGTGTAATCGTTACTTCTTCGGAAGCGGGATTGTCCCAGGAAATGGTGATTTGGTCTGTGAACGGAACCGGACTAACCCGGATGCTGCCAATCAACTGCTCTTTCAAAGATGCTGTCTGGTTGTTTACAACTGTTCTCAACAACTCACGCACTACCGGAATCAAAGTCCAGGAGTTCTTGTTATTGTCATTGGTAAAAACGGTAATGCTCTGGTCCAGCGCCGGAAAATACCAGGAAGAAGCATGATAAGCCAGATCTCCTCCGTGCCCATAGGCTTCATACCCGAGGAAACCGCTGGTTTTGTGCATCAATCCCAATCCGTATTGCTGGATATTTCCTCCCACGTTAACGGTTGTTTTCGTTTCTGCCATCATTGCCGGTGAAAGTAAATCTCCGCGCATATATGTTCTCATCCATTTGGTGCAGTCGGTTGGGGTGGAGAAGTAGCCGCCGGCAGCTCCCGCAGTGGAATTGAGTGACAGATAACTCATGTAAAAACTGTTGGCATCATCCAAAACTCCATCTCCGCTTATATCCAGCCACAAATGTGCAACAGGCGCGTTCATGGGTTCGAAAGCAGGAATTGCAAAGGTGTTCAGGCCCAAAGGGTCAAAGAAGCGATCACGCAGTTCTGTATAGAACGGATTTCCGGTTGCTGCGCGAATGATCATTCCCAGGAGGAAATAGTTGGTATTACAGTAAGACCAGGAGGCTCCCGGTTGAAAAAGAGGAGGAGAAATAAACCGGTCAATCAGTTCTTCCGGTGTCCAGATCCGCGACATATCGGCTAATAAGGAATCC
>CAMLDR010000091.1 GCA_946478775.1 uncultured Flavobacteriales bacterium | reverse complement strand
TCTTCACCAGCCGTGGCTGGCTCTTGTCATTGCCACAAAAAGGTGGAGCCAAAAAGGTCTAGGCGCGGGTAAACCAATCGACCTGTTAGCAGGGTATTACAGAATTTTCCATAAACTCAGCGTTCCGCCTGCCTAGCATTCTTGTTTTTAAAGGAGTCAAAATACTCAATAAATAAAAAAAAGCGAGACCGCCTATCCTGTATACAAAGTTATTCAGTGGTAGGTTCGTTTATAATCTGTGATAAATTCTTATTAAAGAACCTTACTTTGATTTTTCGTAACTTTCCGTATGACGAAAGAACAGCTTTTAGAATCGTATTTAACCAACCTCAGCAAGAAATTGAACGAGTTGGATTATCATTCTACGGATATGGAACAATTGGCTGAGTTGGTGTTTGCCATCAAGTACCAAATGAGCCAGCGACTGAACGAACATTTCCAGGAACATTTCATCGACGACCTCTCGGATGAAGAAATAGTCTCATTCTTTGAATTGGTTAAAAAAAGATCAGATGAGATCATTGCAGCGCTGCCGGTGAATTTTTCGGATTAGTGATAAGAATAAATAAACCGCAAAGAGTGAAAGAGCGCAAAGGGTATGGACTAAAACTTAGCGTGAATAAACTTAAAAGAATAATAGGGAATAAGAATAAAACCGCAACGCTTATTTAGCACAGCGCTATAAATTGTTTACTACTCTTTGAAGGCCATATTTTAAACGAACCTCATTAAAATTGATGAGTAAGCCAAGCTTTAGGTTTGTTAGTTTCAGATAAGTTAATGTTTGTGCTACATGAACATCACAAAGCTCCTTCACTGCTTTAAGTTCAATAATCACTTTGTCCTGAACAATCAGATCTAATCTTAGTCCCGTTTCAAGAGAGATGTTTTTATATTTTAATGGAAGATTTACCTGCCGTTCTACTTTTAAACCGATTTCCTTCAGTTCATAATACAGACAAGTTTCGTAAACACTTTCAAGCAGTCCCGGGCCTAATTCTGTGTGAACTTCAATGGCCGCTCCAATAATAATTGATGATAATTCGTTTTCTGTCATATTGAATAGTAGATGTTACTATTCTTAAGTTAATGAAAAAAATCGAGTATAATATTGGTTTACTTAAAATCTTAACGAATGATCAATCTTTGCGTCTCCGCGTTCTCTGCGGTTAAAAAGTAAAAAGCGGATTACTCCGCCTCAATCATTCGTTTCATATTCCCTAATCCTTCATCGAAATCGGTGCCAATGGCATTTTCCATGTTGAAGAATAGCATAAAGGCATTGAACGGCCAGGGAGTTCTGCTGGTGAATCCCCAGGCAACGCGGGTGTGACTTTCGCCTTCCGCGGCAACGGTAAAGTACGCATTTGCCACACCTTTCATCGGTTTCATAAAGCGCAGTTCGTTCTCGATACGCTGGTTCGGGATCAGTTTTTTGATCTCCTGTTCGCCTTCACCGACTTGCTTGTGCTGGCTTTCCCATTTGGAAATAAATCCAACCGTTTTATCCGTTCCGATGTAAGTTTTCTTCATGTTCGGGTCCATTTGGTTCCATTTGCTCCATCGGTCCTGCTTTTCAAGTGAGGTCAGGAAATCATAAGTTTCAGTTAGTGGTTTGTTGACTGTAATGGTCCGCTCCACGGCGAAATCTTTCTTGCTCAAAGCAGCAATAATCAATACCAGGGCAATCAGTCCACCGATCGCACCCAGAATAATCCAAACAATCATCATAAGCTTTAAATTTTTGGTAAATAAACGAAAAATGATTTTAGGAGGTAAAAACTTCCTGATTTAAAAAACGAGATTTTAGATTAAAAGACAAATAGAAAAAGTTATAAAAGAACAAAAAGCCACTCCGGACGTACGGAATGGCTTTTGATTCAAAATCTGTTTTCGGAATTATTTCAACATGTAATTAATGGCTCCGCCATCCACCAATAATTCTGTTCCGGTGATGAAGCTTGCTTCGTCGGAAGCTAAAAACAGAACCGCATTTGCAATTTCATCCGGCGATCCAACTCTTTGCATAGCAGTGCTGGAAGCTAAGTAGTCTTTTACTTCGGCAGATGCAACACCGTCCAAACCGGGTGTGTTAGTTGGTCCGGGGCTCACAATATTTACTCGAATCTTTCTTTCTGCCAATTCATTCGCGGCAATTTGAGCAATTTTATTCAAGGCGCCTTTGGTTGCTGAATACACGCTTGTGTTCAAACCAGTAGCAGTTGCAACGGTAGATGAGGTAAATACTACAGAACTTCCTTTTGCTAAATGCGGAATTAATTTTTGCAAGGTAAAGAAATGACCTTTCACATTGGTATTGAATTGTGCATCAAAATCTGCTTCTGTCGCATGTTCGATAGGCGAAAATGCAGCTATTCCTGCATTCAGAAAAAGAACATCGATCTTATTTCCGCTTTCGATAATTGCTTTTTCCAGATCAGAAATTCCTGTCAAATTAGAAGTGTCGGAAACAATCGTTTTCAATTTCGGGCTATTAATTTCTTCCGACGCTTTTTGTAACTTGTCTGCATTTCGGCTTGTAATCCAAACACTGGCCCCTTTGTTTATAAATGCTTTTGCGGTGGCAAACCCAATTCCTGTACTTGCTCCTGTAATAACTACGTTTTTGTTTGTAAAATCCATTTTGAAATTATTTGATTGTTTTGTGGGACAAATGTAGAAAATGTAAATTTACTTTAGTTACTTTGTAACAAAAAGTAACAGTAACTTTTGAGTAACCAGGTAACTTATGATGGAAATACAATGTGCAGCCACTGAGCAGAATAAAAAGCAGATCAGAGCGGTCCATGATGCAATGGACGTGTTGAACGGAAAATGGAAAATTTCGATTATTTCGTCCGTTTGCTATTACAGTAAAAGAAGATTTTCGGACATTTTGCAGGATGTAGAAGGAATTTCAAACAAAATGCTGAGTAAGGAGTTGAAAGATCTGGAAATCAATAAGCTTCTTAAACGCACCGTTTTGGATACCCAGCCTATAACTGTCGAATATCAGCTTACAGATTATGGACTGACTTTAAAAAATGTCATTGATACTTTGGCTGATTGGGGAGCAGAACACCGGAAAGTGATCATCGGGAAATAAATGGCGAATTCTTAATGCCGTGTCACCGGATAGCACAAACAATACTTCTCTACCGGCTGTGCAAGGGCAGAAATATTCAGGTTATCGGAAGCCTTGGAGACATCAATCGTTTGTCCGTCTTTCATCAATAAGTTGATGGTTTGTTTCACCTGGCTGTAAGCATTGTTCGAAAGCAGTTCTGAGTAGACGAAGTAATTAATCTCCTCGTCGTCCAGCTGGTATTGTGTGCGAACCAGTTCTTTTTCCATCAAAATGCGGTCGGGACTGAAAGGTTCTTTGGCGATTTCGACTTTGTGCAAATTGCGGTCTACGAGGTTCCTCGAAAGGACAGATAATACGGTGTCCGGATGGTTTTGCCACACTTTAACGGCTCCCATGATGTCGTAATCATCCAATTGGGCAAAGGTTTGCAATACTTCCGGGTCCGTTTCAAAGTCCACCTTTTGAATGTCTTTTTCCATGAAATAGAGCAGAGCAGGGCTTCCAAAAAGCGTCTGACCTTCGCGGATGAGCTTTTTCGCTCTGCGCAGAATGTTGATCAGCATGAATTCGCCCGAAACAACGGTTTTGTGCAAATACACCTGCCAGTACATCACGCGTCTTGCAACGAGGAATTTCTCAATGCTGTAAATTCCTTTTTCGTCGATCACCAGTTGGTCGTTGTGCACGTTCAGCATTTCAATGATGCGTTCTGTCCCCACAATTCCTTCGGAAACTCCGGTAAAAAAACTATCGCGGGTCAAATAATCCAGCCGGTCCATATCCAGCTGACTGGAAACCAATTGGTATAAGAATGTTTTGTGGTACTTATTGGCAAAGATCATTAAAGCGCGTTCCAGGTCGTCTGAATTTTCCGGGAAATCGCGTTTCAGAGCTTGAATAAAGTAATACGAGATCTGTTCGTGGCTGACATTCTTTACAATGTCGTATTCCAGGGCATGGCTGAAAGGTCCGTGGCCAATATCGTGCAGCAGGATCGCTACCAACACGGCACGTTCTTCTTCGATCGTAATTTCGTGGCCCTTTCTGCGGATCACCGCCACCGCCTGCGACATCAGATGCATGGCACCGATAGCGTGGTGAAAACGCGTGTGCAAAGCTCCCGGATAAACCAGGTGTGTCATGCCCAATTGCTTGATCCTTCTGAGCCTTTGAAAGAACGGATGTTCTACCAAATCGAAAATAAACTCGTCAGGAATTGAAATAAAACCGTAAACGGGATCGTTGATGATTTTCTTTTTATTATTTCGATGTGTGTTTGTGCGCAATTGAATACCTTTATAAATCAATATCAAAGCTAATTAATCTTTAGGATATGCAAGCAAAAATCCTGTGGGCAGACGACGAAATGGAGTTCTTAAAACCACATGTACTCTTTTTGGAAGCAAAAGGATACAGTGTAGAACTCATTAATAACGGCAGTGAGGCGGTGGAAAAGTGCCAGGAAAACAATTACGACATTATCTTCCTGGACGAGAATATGCCCGGTATTTCCGGATTGGAGGCATTGGCCCGGATCAAGGAAATTACTCCTCAAACTCCGGTGGTAATGATCACTAAGAGTGAGGAGGAATCCATCATGGAAGAAGCAATTGGAAGTAAAATTGCCGATTACCTGATCAAACCGGTCAATCCAAATCAGTTATTGCTGTGCCTGAAGAAAAACCTGGATCACCGCAAATTGGTTTCCCAGAAAACAAATTCAAACTACCAGCAGGAATTTCGCCAATTGGGAATGCAGCTGAACGGTCGTTTGGATGCGGAAGAATGGAAAGATGTATTCAAAAAACTGACCTATTGGGACCTGGAATTCAGAGGAATTGAAGACCAGGGAATGGGAGAAATATTGAACGCGCAGCGAAAAGAAGCGAATGACCTGTTCTGCCGTTTCATTGAAAATAATTACGAAGACTGGTTCAACGGTCAGGAAGAGGCACCGGATATGGTCCATCATTTATTGAAGGAACAGGTGTTTCCCTTATTGGATGAGCGTGTTTTCCTGATGGTGATCGATAATTTACGCTACGATCAATGGCAGGTTTTAAAACCGATCATTTCCAATTATTTCACCATTGAAAAAGAAGAGATTGTTTATTCGATTCTGCCAACAGCCACTCATTATGCACGAAATGCCCTGTTTGCAGGACTGATGCCTTCCGAGATTGAAAAGCGTTTTCCAAATCAATGGCTGAATGAAGAAGACGAAGGAGGAAAGAATATGCACGAAGCAGCATTCCTGGAAGGAAACCTGAAACGGAACGGGAAGAACGTGAAATGGTCATACCACAAGATCACAAACCTGGAAGCGGGTAAAAAATTAGTAGATCAGTTCCATACTTTGTGGGATAATCAGCTGAATGCCATTGTCTACAATTTTGTGGATATGCTTTCACACGCCCGCACCGAAATGGATATGATCAAGGAATTGGCTGCTGATGAAGCTGCTTATCGTTCCCTGACGCTTTCCTGGTTTGAGCATTCGCCGCTGCAGGAAATGTTTAAGAAAATAGCCGAAAAAGGAGGAAAGGTGGTCATTACAACAGATCACGGAACGGTACGTGTGACCAATCCGGTAAAGATCGTTGGAGACAGAAGTACGAATACCAACCTGCGCTATAAAACCGGACGTAACCTGAGTTACAAAGACAAGGAGGTATTTACGATCAAGCATCCGGACAAAGTTGGCCTGCCGAAATCGAGTTTATCTGCAGAGTTTGTTTTTACAAGGGAAGAGGACTATTTCGTTTACCCGAATAATTACAATCACTTTGTGAACTATTATAACGACACCTTCCAGCATGGAGGAATTTCGATGGAAGAATTATTGATCCCATTTGTCATTTTACAGTCGAAGTGAACCAATTGATTGCGCATAGTTTAGATGATATTCCTTTTGTTGCCAAAGAAATTTTGGAAACCTTGGGGAATCGGAAAGTGGTTGCTTTTTATGCCGGAATGGGTACGGGGAAAACGACCCTGATCACTGCGATATTGCGAGCTATGGGCATTGAATCTCCCGAAGGTTCGCCAACTTATTCGCTGGTAAATTCGTATGAATCGCCCTATTACGGAGAAGTAATGCATTTTGATGTGTACCGCCTGAATTCGGTGGAGGAAGCATTGGATGCGGGAGTGGAGGAATTGTTGTATTCCGGTGCAACCTGTTTTGTGGAATGGGCGGAGATCATAGAGCCCCTGCTGCCGGAAGATGTTATGAAAGTAAAGATCACGATCAATGATGCCGGAGAGCGGTTGATCCGGATCGATTAAAAATCCTCATTCCGATCTTCGGAAATTTTATGCTTTGAAAATTTTATGCTTCACAAATTTACTTGTTAGTAAAGATGTGAACAGATTTATTTTTAATTTTTTGATTGCCAGGTAGTTAATTGATTTTTGAGTGCGAATTTAACATTTTAATAATTCAGTGAATCAGCATTTCTTTCAACACAAAAACCTTCTTTTGCTCTGAGTTTTCATATTCCTTTTTTTCGTAACTTCGTTTGGCTAAAATTTGGATACAGACAATGGTAAAGGACCCGGAATTACTCAAACAACTTTTGAAAGAGGGCAATATTCTTCCAATGGAAGAAATGCTAGAAATTGCTAAGAAAAAAGGACGCTTAGTAATTGGGATACCGAAAGAGTTAAGTTTCCAGGAGCGGCGTGTTGCCCTGGTGCCGGAAGCCGTTTCATTTTTAGTGGCAAACGGACATGAGGTTCGCGTAGAAAGAGGAGCAGGAGAGTCCAGCAAGTTTAGCGACCGTGAATATTCCGAAGCAGGGGCCGAATTATGTCCTTCAAACAGAGAGATTTTTGAATGCGATATCATTCTGAAAGTGACACCAGCTTCAGAGGAAGAAGTGGACCTGATGAAGGGAAACCAAACGCTCATTTCAGCTTTGCAGTTAAGCATTCAGCCCAAAAGCATTTTACAGAAATTAATAGAAAAGAAAGTAACGGCCATTGCCTGGGATTACATCCGTGACGAGCAGGGAGTATTTCCGGTGGTCCGCACGATGGGAGAAATTGCCGGGACAACTTCCATTTTGATTGCCGGAGAGTTATTGTCTTCTTTCAATGAAGGAAAAGGAATCATGCTTGGCGGTATCGCCGGAGTACAACCCACAGAAGTAGTGGTGTTGGGAGCGGGTACCGTGGGTGAATTTGCTACTCGTGCGGCTTTGGGTTTGGGAGCTTCCGTGAAAGTCTTCGACAATAGTTTGTCCCGTTTACGCCGTTTGCAGAACGATTTGGGATCACGCATCTATACATCTGTTTTACAGCCGAAGGTACTAGCGAAATCCATCATGCGTGCCGACGTAGTTATCGGTGCAATCCGTTCTCCTTTGGGGCGCACGCCTTGTGTGGTTTCCGAAGAAATGGTAGAGAACATGAAAGAAGGTTCTGTGATCGTAGATGTGAGTATTGACCAGGGTGGGTGTTTTGCAACTTCCCGGGTTACCAATCACAATAATCCAACTTTTGTAAAGCATGGAGTAGTTCATTATTGTGTGCCGAATATTGCTTCCCGCGTACCGCGAACAGCTTCTTTTGCCTTATCCAATATCTTTTCTCCAATCCTGATGGATATGGGAGAATCGGGAGGATGCCTGGACCTGATCCGAAACGATCACGGATTCCGTTCGGGAGTATATATCTACAAAGGAATTTTAGTCAGCGAAGTCCTGGGACGTGTGTTCGACCTGAAATACAAGGATATTGACTTGCTGATGATGGGACTGAAGGGCTAAAGCCCGGAGAGAGAATGAGAGCGAGAATGAAGAGAACAAATTATCATTTCGCTACCGCTGTAGCTTTAGCGAACGCGGTCTGTTTCTCGTTCTGATTAACCTCCGCGTTTATTTCCTTTGAACTTCTGCTTCTTGCCCGTCCACTTGTAACGTTTCTTGGTGAAGTTTTCCCTTCCGCGTGCACCCGAATTGAATTTATAAACAAATCCTAAGTTGTGCTGCAAATAATTTCCGCCTGCCAAAGTACCACCTGTGAAAGCAAATTTCCCGGAAGTCTGGATCTGAAACCCTAAACCACGGTAGAAAAACAAATTCACTCCCAAAGCAACATTTCCGGTTAAAGCACTAACTCCCGGCATAGTTGTACGCTGTGTCATTCCAATTCCCAAAGAAACATAAGGATCCACCCAGCGAGGAGTAATTAAAGGATAAAAGCTGTATTTGCAATTCAGGTCGAGAGCTAAAAAGACTCCTGAACGACCAATGGTGTCGTTGATTAATTTTGAAGGTCTATACGTGACAAATGCTCCCGAAAATTCCGCACTCAGTCCGTACTTAAAGTACTTGTCGACCATGATGCGGGTAGGGAAATACTCGTAATTCCACGACTGTGCAACATCGAATGGCTGACATAAACCACGACCATCGTCCTCCACTGCTGTCCAGCCTATCCCAATCATCCAGGAATACGGTTTACGATTTCCAAGAACGTAAGGTTGTGCATCAGCGCTGCACGTGATGAGCAAAAATGTAAAAAGCAATACTGAATGTAGTAATGTCTTCCGCATAGGCATGGATGGAGTCTATTAATTTGCCCCAAATGTATATAGCATATCTGACATATCCCGCATTTTTTTTGAAAAATGTTGGTATATTAGCCAAAACTGAAACGCGTGAGAAGCAACAATTTAGGACTAAAATGGCCTGAATCAACACCTGAATGGGAGAAGAATTTAGTTCGCAAGGTCAATTTTTTAAGTCTGATTGGTTCCTTCAATGTACTTGCTTCTCTTTTCGTACTTAATATCATTGGTTTCCATTTCCTGAATCTGCATCTTTTTGTGGTTTTGGGTTTGGCAGCAGTCTTATTTTTAATGAACTACCTGGGCAGGTTCATTTTGGCTTCTTACCTCTTTTTTGCCATCGGGATTTATTTATTGAGTGTTGCAACTATTTACATGCAGCTGGAAAGTAACGTTCTGATGTATTTCTTCCCGCTCACACTTTCGATCGTCCAGGTTTACGGGAGAAGGGAATCATTCAGGCACCTGGTAATTTGGTGCATTCTTTATTTTTTAACGATTAGTTTCCTGTTAATTCTTGGTCCCAACTACTACCAGCTAAAGACCTCAGTTGTTGACATGGATGCTTTGAAGATCTTCAACGGACTCTTTGCGTTCTTTTGCGGACTCATGCAGATTACCGTCATTACCTGGTTGAATATTCGCCAGGAAGAGCAGGTACGGAATGTCATTGAAGAAAAACGCCTGCTTTTGGCCGAATTATATCACCGGGTGAAAAATAACCTGAACATTGTGACCAGTTTGATCAATATCAGGAAAAACAATTCCGGTTCTCAGGAAGTCATTGATGCGCTTGAAGATTGCAGGGGAAGGGTCTATTCCATGGCTTTGGTGCATCAACAAATGTATTCCGGGTCAAAAGTCGGGAACCTGAATATGATGGATTATCTGGTAGAACTGATCCGCAATGTGGAGCATGCGTTTGGCGGCGATGCGGACGTTATACTTGAAGTAGATTCCAATGAGCTGATCTTGCCCATTTCAAAAGCAGTTCCGATCGGGTTGATCATGAACGAGCTAATCACCAATTCCTATAAACACGGAATGGAAACAGGAAAGAAATTGGTGGTTACCATTCACGTTTCGCAAATCGGGAATTCGTTACTGATCGATCTGAGAGACAATGGTCCGGGTATTCAATCTGATCGGCAAAATACCAATACACTCGGTTTCGAATTGATTCGCTCTTTGTGTGAACAAATCGATGCGAGTTTCATGATCGGGAAACGTTCCACTGAAATCCCGGGTGCAAACATCCGGATCAAGATCATTGATTATGCGGTGAATACACAGGTGTTTGTTTAATTACCAATTACCAATTACCAATTACCAATTACCAATTACCAATTATTTGAACGTTTAAATCTCTTGAGTTCTTTGCCTTTTTAGGAATTAACTGTCAAATTCCCAGGCGCTCCGGTATGTCCCGCTTTGTTCAATTTGATTCAGTAATTCGGAATAAAACGCATCATTTCCCAAAGTAGCGCTGTCACCAATCAAATAACAGGCTCTTTTTGCACGCGAGATCGCCACGTTCGTTCGGCGGTAATCGCTCAGGAAACCAATCACTCCATCCGGGTTGGACCGGGTCAAACTTACTACGATGTTTTCTTCTTCCTGTCCCTGGATCGAATCGATGGTGGAAATTTTCCATTGGCTGCCCAGTTCTTTTTGTAAAAGTGCAATCTGTGCGGAATAGGGTGCAAGGATCACTGTGCGTTTCGGATCAAGTGCTTCTGTTTCCAACAATTTACGGATGATGTTTAATTCGTCCCGGTTTTCAAAACTTCCGGTAGTTTCGTTTTGTGTTTCGCCCTCACCAAATCCGGCCATGTCTATGAACTGGATCTGACCGGAGGGAATTCCCACCGCAGTTTGTAAAAGTCCCTGGTAAAAATACGGATTGATCACCGAAACAATTTCAGGCGACATGCGGTACTGCTCATTCAGCAAGATTGGTTTCTGAAGTTCACTTACTGTTTCCAGCAAACTTTTGTTTAAGCCCAGCTGTGCTGCTTTTGTGCTCATGACCACGGGCGGTAATTGCTGCGGATCACCGCACAGGACCAATTTCTTCCCGAAACTTGCTACCAGCCAGGTTAAAGGAGCCAAAGATTGTCCGGCCTCATCCATGATCACCACGTCAAACGAGTGGTTTTTGGAAAGAGCATTGAACAGACCAACGGGTGTTCCGGCAATAACAGAACTGGTTTCAATCAATTGCTCTTCGGAATCATGTGCCAGTTTACGGAGTTCTTTCTGCAATTCCCGCAGTTCTTTTCGCGCAGCACGTCTTTCTTCTCCGGCTTCTTTGGTGAAATTGCGGATATGCCGGTTGGCAATTTGCGCCGTCTTTTGGATCTGTTTTTTCAAAGACTGACCGTATTGAGCGGCTTTTCCCGAATCCAGGTAGGCATCAATGGTATATGGCATGATCTCAGCGGCAACCTTTTCATTGTTTCCAACGCGCAGCAAAGAGATTTTCGAAGAAACCACTTTTTTACACAAATTATCTACCGCCGTGTTGCTTGGTGCAGTAATCAGTACTTTTTTTCCACGGCTGACCAATTCTTCAATCGCTATGGAAAGTGTATGTGTTTTTCCGGTTCCGGGAGGTCCCTGAATAACGGTTGTCACTTCGTTACCAAGGATTGCACCCACTGCTTCCTGTTGAGAAAGATTCAATGTGGGATGTCCGAAAAGGTGTTTGTCTTTTTCGCTTTGAAAACTATTCTCAAATTCCTGCAGGAGCTTTTGTTCCTTTAGAAAACGCAGTCCCAGGAGCATACACTCGAGGGTACGGTCGTCGGGAGTGAAATCCACTCGCACCGGATTTTCCTGCACGTTTCCGTCAATCTCTTCTTTACAGAACAGGAGCAGGGAATAGGCATTGAGTTCGACAATCCGGGCTTTATAGCTTTTAGTATCGATGTAAAGCAGGACGCTTGCACCTCTTTTGAAAAAGGAATTATTGATCACGAAAGAGGTTTCCAATTGATAGAAATCTCCGTCAATGCCACTCCGAATCTCTGCGATTTCACATGGAAACAAGCTCAAACCCTGCTTACGCAATTCATTCGGTGAAGCTTTTAAGTTCTCCGCAGCCAATTGGTGGGAATAAGCGACCTCTTCCCTGGTAGCTTGTTCCAAATGAGGATGTATGCGTTGCATGATTCGTTTTAGTCCACTAAGATAAGCTTAAACCGGAATTATTTCCCACGGACGTGCGCGGATGAACACAGGAGAAAAGCACATCATTCCCTATTCAAAATTTATGAAATATTGAACTTCCGTGTTCCTCTGTGTTCTTCCTCGGGAGAAAACTACATCAAACTTTTAGGAGATGATGTTGTTCTCATTCTCGAACTTGCGGTAAGAAAGCATCACTGCAATGACAGCCAATAGGACCATCACACCGAAAGCCATTGCAACCAGGTGAAACTCTAAGGTGCCGGCAATCAGTTCTTTCGTCGCCAGTACAATATTCACCACCGGGATCAAAGCAGTTACCTCATTCAGTTCCACTCCCGGGAAAAATCCGACCATGGCAGGTAAAATGATCAATAGGTTGAGCGGAGAAATGATACTTTGTGCTTCCTTAAAACTCTTGGCACGAACTGCGATCGGAATCATGATCCCTGCGAAGAAAGTGATTAAAGGAATAAGCAGCGCATACAACATGATGATGAATGTTGGCGAAAGAATGTCTTTAATAGCCTGCAGTATAACCGGATCTTTTACTAAATCCAGCACTTCAATGGACAAATAGATTCCAAGTAAATTAAAAGTTGCGGCTAACAAACCGGATATAATAACTACTCCCATTTTCCCGAAAAGGATTTTCCAGCGCGGCACAGGTGTTGTCAATAAAGTCTCGATCGTAGAACGCTCTTTTTCCCCGGTAAACAAATCAATCGCCGGGAACATACAACCCATAAATCCGAAAGCAATGAACAGGTATGGAAGAAAACCACCTACGAGTTTCCCGATCATTTCTTTACTGGATGCCACATTGGAATAAGCCATTACGAACGGAGTTACTTCCGATTCATTGATCTTCAATTCCGCATAGCGCTGTTTCTGCCACTTGGACTGAACGTAAGTTAAATAAACATCCGCACGTTCTTTCATTCCCAGATCAGTTCCATCATGGAAAACGGTAACAGAAATGGGTTTCATGGCTCTTTTCAGTTGTTCGGCATTGGTTGGAACATAAATCCCGATTTGAATGGAATCCGAACGAATGGCTTTGATCAGGGAAATTGTATCCGTAAACGGAACAAACTCTTTTTTACCAAGCGCCTTGGGTACTTTCAGTAGATCGGCTTCCAAACTTCCAACCTGGTTGCTCACCAAACCAATCTTTATTTTTTTCTCTGCGGCTTCTTTCTGGAAACTTTCAGACACTGACATGAAGATGCTCATGATCATGGGAAATACCAGGGTCGGAATGACAATCATCATCATCACCGTTCTGCGGTCGCGCAGTGTATCGCGCATTTCTTTTTTGAATATTGTAAAGATCATAGGGTTTCCGTTTTTTGGTCGTTAACAATCCGAATAAATTCTGCTGTCAGGTTCGGAGCCTGCTGCTGTGCTCTGAATGCTTCCATGGTATCGTTATACAAGACTTTTCCTTTGTGAATGATGGTAATATCGTCGCACAACAAGTCCACTTCTCCCATGATGTGACTGGAAAAGATGACCGTTTTGCCCTGGTTTTTGCAATCACGGATCAATTGAATGATATTTTCGGCAGTAATGACGTCCAAACCACTGGTAGGTTCATCAAAAATAACTACCTGCGGGTCGTGGATCATGGTTCTGCAAATGGAAACCTTTTGTTTCATCCCCGTACTCAATTTCCCAATGCGCTTGTTCTGAAAATCGTGCATATCGAGCAGTTCATACAACTTTTTCTTCCGCATTTCAATGTCGTTTTTCGAAACGCCATACAACTCACCGAAATAAGCAATGAGCTCATTAGGGGTGAGGCGTGCATAAAGTCCGGCTGAACCGGTCAAAAACCCAATGTGCTTGCGCGCTTCCTGCGGATTTTTCACTGCGTCAACGTTATCAACGATGATGCTTCCTTTTGTAGGCTTGAAGATCGTAGATAACATACGGAGCGTGGTGGTTTTTCCTGCACCATTCGGACCAAGTAATGCGTGAACTCTGCCGGGAAGGCATTCGAAACTG
The DNA here is from genome assembly GCA_946478775.1 of uncultured Flavobacteriales bacterium. The sequence continues at coordinate 2,858 of CAMLDR010000091.1, read as the reverse complement.
ATATCGTCAACAGCAAGAACCGAGTTTTGGGTAGTTCCCAATTCTTTCTTTTGCTGTCTGTTTAGCGTAAAGGACTTACTGAGATGCGAAATTTGAATCATAGTGAGAGATTATCCTGCTAAATTAATAAGATGTTCCAAGGAATGCCAGTAAATAGGGGATTAATGTGATTTTTCAGGATGAAAGGACTTAAATAATTACGAATTGCTAATTACAAATTACGAATTGAAAGTTTTGCCAAAGCCTCCTGTATTACCAAACTCACTTCTTCGTGTTTCGAGACTGTCATGAAATGAGTTCCTCCTTTAATGATGTAATCCGGGTTCACGTTCCCGATCTTGAAAATGCGGTCCTGATCTCCGTGAATGTGAATGACTTTCGCTGGAATTTCTTTTCTTCTTTTCCATGTTGTGATTTGGTGGATAGCCCACTGGGTGAAAACAGGATCTGAATCCGCCAGGATCTGGTCGAGTACTTTCTTTTCGTGTTCGGTCTTGGTCCCAAAAAGCCAATGGTTCATCCATCTATTCTTTAAAACGAGTTTGATTGGAATCAATTTATGAAGACTAATTCTGCCGCCTGCCCGCATGAAAACAGGTAATTGGATTCGTGTCTGAATACTTGAAATAATTAACACGGGGCAATTTCCAAATAAAGCACTCATTTCCTGGGCGATCATTCCACCAAAAGAGATCCCGATCAAAACAGGATTGGGTGTTTGAACCTGTTTACTTAATTTTTTGACGTATGATTCCAATGACTGTTCCAGTTCCACTTTTTCCCAGGGAATGAAAACAGGGGAGAAGTCTCCGAAATCGATTTGTTCGAACACGCGCTCATCTGCACCCAACCCCGAAAAGATATAGCAACTTGTCTCGATACTTCGGGGAGTCGGTTTTTCCATAATGGAAAGTTAAAAGTTAAAAGTTAAAAGTTAAAATTGAAAAGTTAAATTGAGAAGTTGAAATTGCGAAGTGTTTTCTGCTTTTATTGATCCCGGAAGCCGAGTTTGTAGGAAACCCCAAGCAGAATGGCGTATGTATTTGAAGGGAGTAATTCTAAGAAACGATGATCGCTATTTCTGTATTTATCAATAATTTCCAAATTATCCCGAAATTCTAAAGACAAGGACCAGTGTTTTTTTATTGGTATACCAATACCTGCTCCACCCGATAACCCTAGGTTAAAAGATGAATATACTCTGTTAGAGAAAGCAAAATACAAACCTGTATTGAAAAAGAATTGAACTTTCTTTCCAAAAGTGAATCTTGCCATTGCAGGAATTGTCAGGTATTCCAAGTTATAAGTTGTTTGGTAATAAATATCGATATTTGGTGCACTAATGGATTGATATACCCCGTAATGATAATACGTTCGTGATTCGCATAGAATCCCTGTTCTCAATGAAAAGTGTTTCCTAAAATTCGATTGAAAAGTAATTCCACCCAAGCCTCCCACCTTGTATTCGCTGGTGGCAAAACTTTCTAAATTATTTTTCCTCAGTTTAGTCATATTCGGCCCGCCTTCAATTCCAAGTTCATACTTACTGCTTTGAGCTAGGGTGAAATTTGCCGTAAGAAACAAAAGAGCTGCAAGTATTTTTAAAGATAGATTCATGGTGATTTAAGATTAGCAGCCAGTTTATTATTCTTCCTTATAAAACCCCAGCTTGTAAGCCACTCCAACACGAAGATCGGTGGTGTTTGTCAACCATTTGACGTTACTGCTTTCAGCAATATCCAGAAGGCCTGTGTAATTGCGTGCTTCCACGGAAATAACCCAATACGTGCGAATAGGAATAGCAATTCCAACCCCTCCGGCAACTCCAAGATCCCAGCGGTTTAAGCCGGTCATGTCTTTGTTTTTGGAAATTTGCTCGCTATCATTTAAAGTTAGTTTTGCTCGCTCCGTTTTTCCCAGTAGAAAACCCACATAAGGCCCGGCATTGACAAAGAACTGTACTTTTTCTCCGAAGGAAGCTTTCACCAGGATCGGGAAGGTCATATAATCTAAACTGTAAACTGTTCTTCCTGTTCCAATAAAATCACCATTGGCATTTACAAACGTACTTTCAGGAAACTGGAATCCTTTTCGTTGATAAGATAACCCTGTTTTAATGGAAAGGAAATTCTTGAAGTTGTACTGGAAAATGAATCCCCCGGAGCCAAAAACAGCTGGCTTGGGATTGGCATCAAAAAGGGTGCTTGTGATGGATACGGTGCTCAAATTCGGTCCGCCTTCCAAACCCAGGTCAAACATGCTATTCTGCGCATGAATGGAAGAAATACTTCCGATTGAAAGAAATGAGAGGACGATCAAGGTGTTTTTCATGAAGAGAGTTTAAAAGTTCAATAGATCAAACGTTCAAAGAGTTCAATTATTTTAACTTTTGAACTCTTTGAACTTTGTATCTTCTTAGTGGTGATGTCCGTGTGCACCGTGTGAGTGCCCGTGAGCAATTTCTTCGTCGGTTGCCTGTCTTACGTCCAGAATCGTTCCTTTGAACAACAAATCTGTTCCTGCAAGCGGGTGATTGAAATCCATTGTGATCGTTTCATCCGTCATTTCAAGGATTGTTCCTCTCAAATGATTTCCTTCGTTATCTGTCATTGGCAGTATTGCGCCTACTTTGATCTGTGTTTCGTCAATTTTTCCCGACTCGTCGAAAAATACCGATACCGGGATCAATGCAACATGGTCGTCGTTCTTATCGCCGTATGCTTCCGCAGAAGGAATATCGAATTCAAAAGTGTCACCCACTTTCAATCCGTGAATGTTTACTTCAAATGCAGGAATGATGCGTTCCACTCCGTACAAAAATTCCATTGGCTGATTTTCCGATGTTTCCTCGATGTGCT
>CAMLDR010000090.1 GCA_946478775.1 uncultured Flavobacteriales bacterium | reverse complement strand
GATCACGGCAGAAAGTCCTTCAAAAAATCATGGACAAACTCAAAACACTAAACTCAATTGCGGACAATACTCCGTTATTTGAAAAAGTGCAGTTGCTTGTTCAGTTAAAGGACATCAAAAGCGAAGTTTTCCAAGCGGGTTTCGTATCACTTACCGATGGAAACTATTACAGTGCAAAACACACTGATTTTAGAGATAATTCGGAGTTTCAAAAGGCGGTTCTAGCATCTTCAACCATGCCCCTGATTTGGTCGCCAGTTGACCGAATTTCGACTACTCAATTCGAAACGTCGAACCTCATTGACGGTGGATTGAGAAACATTAATCCGCTTGGTGATGCAGTACGCTACGTGTTGAATCAATCCGATTCGGACGAATACCATTTTTTGATTATTTCGACCAGAACGGGCTTAGTTCCGACCATGAAGGAAAAACCAAACATTCTGAATATTATTCAACGAAGCATCTACGATATAGCACTAAGCGAAATCGGCGATACTGACGTGAGCGAGTTTTTGCGCATCAACCGATTGGTAAAACAAGCGGAAGAGCAAAACTTCGAATTGTTAGCTGAAAACGGTCGGAAGCTTCGACGGTTCAAAGTGAAAATTATTGAACCGATTCGGGAACTTTCAGGAGCGTTGGACTTTTCCCGTTCCATGGTCATGGATTCGTATTTGCACGGGTATTTGTGCGCTCAATCGGTTGTGAATTCACTCGATTGGGAATAGAAAAATCACCACCCTTATATAAAAACGCTGAATCGCTTATAAATACTGGGGTTCAGCGTTTTTTATAAAAGTTTCTCAAAAATGGGTGGGTCGGAGTTTCAGAAAATTATGTAATTGCAAAATCCAATCACATGAAAACGGATAGAAAAAACAGAAGAAAATCAGTAAATGCAAGCATTACAGCTACATACAGCACGAACAAAGTGCTTCTTATTCAAAAGGGGATTAACGCTAAAGTTCGTTCCCATGAGTGCGTTTGCTAAACATCGAATTGAAGAAGCGAAAGAACGGTTAAGAAATAAACTCACATACGAGTATATTATTTCGCTTCCAAAGTACAAGAAGTACACCAAGGAGCAGTATGAAAAATTGATTGAAAATATTGAATCCTTGTGCTTAGTGCTATTAGAATCCTACTGTAAAACAAACAATTTAGAGCCATGAAAGATTTAACCCCGTTCAAATCCTTTGCGCACAAAGATAACAAGCGCAATCCGAAGGGAATTAACGCGGTAATTTACACCCGTGTTTCCCATCATTCACAAGAGGATAACACCAGTTTAGAATCGCAAAAAAAATTCTGTGAAAGTTTCGCAGAAAAAAAAGGACTGCACATCATTAACCATTTTGGGGGAACATACGAATCCGCAAAAACTGACGATAGAAAAGAATTCAATCGGATGCTTTCGTTTGTTAAGCGAACCAAAGATGTTACTTATGTGATTGTTTATTCGTATGACCGCTTTTCCCGTTCGGGAATGGGTGGTGCGCAAATTGCAGATGAATTATTGAAAAAATATGGAGTTATTACTCTTGCAGTTACGCAGGAACTTGACCCGACAACTTCGTCGGGTTCATTCCAACAAAAGATTTTGTTCCTGTTCAGTCAAATGGACAATGAGCAACGAAAAGATAAAACGGTTACAGGAATGCGTGAATTGATTCAGGAGGGTTACTTTCCATTTGCTCCCCCAGTTGGTTACACCAATTTGAATAGAGGTCAGAAAGCGGACAAACAAAAGATTGTTTTAAACGAAACGGGTAAAATGATTCAGAAAGCTTTTTTATGGAAAGCAAACCAACAGATGCGTAATTCCGAGATTGTGCGAAAACTACAATCCATGGGAACGAGTATCAATGAACGCAGATTAGGACAAATTTTTGCAAATCCTTTTTACTGTGGTTTACTCGTTTCGAAATTAATTCCAAACGAACTATTTGAAGGAAAGCACGAACCCGCAGTTTCAAAAGAAATATTCCTGAAAATCAATAACATTGTGCTTGAATCCCGAAATCATCCAGTAACTCACAAAGAAGAAGATGAACACTTACCACTCAAACGCTACATGAAATGTAAAGAGTGTGAAACACCCATGACAGGGTATTTAGTGCAAAAGAAGGGCTTATATTACTATAAATGCAGAAAGGTAGGGTGTAAGAACAATAAGAGCGCAAAACAAGCGCATGAGCAATTTATGGCACTTATGAGCATATTTAGAATTGATGAATGCGATAAAGAAATAATCAAAACAGGAATTAAAGAATTCTATAACACGTTTTTTGAAGAACTTTTTGATAATACCCGATTACAAAAAGCGAAAATTACAGAGTTGCAAAACAAGATTGATACGGTAGAAGAAAATCATGCAATCGGAAAAGTAACAACGGAAGTATTCAATAAATATGCTTCAAAATACAAAGGTGAAATCTATGAAATCGAAAAGGAATTACAAAAAATAACCTTCGCGGATTCGAACCTCGAAAAGTGCTTAAAATTTGTAGTGAATTTCTGTGTTAAGCCCAATGAATACTGGCAAAAAGCTGAAATAGGAGAACGAACAATTTTGCAAAACATTATATTCCCCAATGGAATCATCTATGACAGACAAAATGATACAGTTCGAACCAATAGAGTGAATTCGATGTTTGCACCAATCCCAGAGTTATTAAGGAGTTTAAGAGGAAATAAAAAAGGAGAAACCATCGAATTTGATGATTTCTCCTTTTTGGTGACCCAATCAGGATTCGAACCTGAGACCTACTGCTTAGAAGGCAGTTGCTCTATCCAGCTGAGCTATTGGGCCATAATGTCTTCTCCTTTTATACTGCTTAGAAGTGCAGTTGATTCCCGACTGTAAACATCGGACTGAGTTACGAGGCCAAAATACATGAACCTAAACAAGTTCTAAAATCAAAAAAGGGGATGATTGCTCATCCCCTTTTTTTTGTCGGGGCGGCCAGATTCGAACTGACGACCTCCTGGTCCCAAACCAGGCGCGATACCGGGCTACGCTACGCCCCGAACTAAGGCTTTTATTATTTTTTTCCTTCCCATCGCTTTGAGAAGTTTTCTTTTTTCGAGGTGCAAAGATAGCAATAAATTCAACTATCACAAGCACCTTTTAAAGTTTTTGTAAAGACATTTCTTAAAAGATTAACTTTCAATCCATTGCCTTCCTGCGGAGAGAGCGAGATTCGAACTCGCGGTACCGTTACCAGTACGTCAGTTTAGCAAACTGGTGGTTTCAGCCACTCACCCATCCCTCCAAAATTCTTACAAAGAACGCGTCTCAGGTCTCCCGAAGACAGGCGCAAAATTAATAAATGCATCGTTGTATCAAAGGATTTTGATTAAAAAAAAGTAAAAAAAATGATTTTAGCTTCCTTCACACTCCTTTAACACCCGCTTAATCTCTAAAAATCAAGTCCTTCAACTGCTCACGCTGTTCCCGCAAATTCTGAAGAATGGCACTTCTTCTACGCGCAAAGCGACCAAAACGCTGCTTCGAATTCAAATGGTGCATGTAACGCATGTAATAATGAGCGAATGTTCCGAACAAAGGCACTACCAGCAGGTAAATCAAAGTCTGAAGCCAATTCAGTCCAAAACAAAGATGAGCTGTCAGACCAAACCCCAGGTAATTCAACGGATACAAAACCAATCCCAGCAAAATAGTCAGCGGAGCATGGTACTCCGCTTCTTTCGACAGCTTCGGGACCACCCAGCCAATGAACCAATACGGAAGCACATGATGCACAAATCCGATCAGGAAAATCGGAACAGTGCCGATCACAAACAACCAGCTCTGGATAAATTGCCTGAAAAACAACATCGGGCGATACGGACGGTCCAGGAAATCCGGTTTGATCCCCAAAAACTGCAGCGATGCAAATAAGTTGCTCGTTTCCGTCTGGATTTCTTCCAGCTTCCAGGGACTCGTCAAACTATATTCTTCCAAACGCGACTGAACCGATTTCATGAAATTCATTTCACCCGCCACATCCGTTTGTTTGGTATATTTCGTCACAAACAGATCACTCAGCTGTTCAATCAGGTCTTCACGGGCAGAATCGTCCATATTCAGGAATACACGCGACAGCTCCACACGAAAGCGTTCCGTCAGCACCTTGGCGGCATTCCCCTGGTTTACTTCATATTCCTTCCACAGGTCATCCAATTCGATCGCCTTCCCCACCTGAACCAATACTTTTCCACGATAAGAATCCGCAGAAATGTAATTCAAACCGATCGGAACAACCTTTAATCCCAGTTTCCCCTGGTTCCTCCGCTCTACCTCCAATGCAATGCGGGCAGTTCCTGTTTTGATCTCGCGGAGCCTGCGTTCCAAAAAACTCGTCCCTTCCGGAAAAACAACCAGTATCTCCCCCCTCTCCAGTAATTGATAACAAGCCTCAAAAGAATCTTTATTATTCACACCTGACACAGCCCCGTCCGATTTCCGGTTGATCGGAATCATTCCCAAAGCCCCCAATAATTTTCGTTTGAACGGTGAACTGAAAAAAGTAGCTTTCGCCATGAAATGAACACGCCTCCTGTTGGCAAATCCAACCATCCAGGCATCCATCAGCGTATTAGGGTGATTCGCAATAATAATCAAAGGACCGGTTTCCTTCTCCAGCAACTCCTTGTTCACCACCCGGATCTCGCGGTAATAATGCCGGATTCCGAATGAAATGATCGCCTTGATGATTCGGTATAACATGTGTGGGTTTTGAACGAAATTACATAATTCCTAATTGCAAATTCCTAATTACGAATTATTCACATTTATAGTTCACCCACCTGCAAACTGATCGTAACAACTCCATTAGTTCGATGCCCATACCTAAAATCACTCATTCCTAATTCGTAAACAGACTTTCAAAATTCCCACAAATGTAACCTGTCAACCTCATTCAAAAAAGACTTTTCAGACTAAAAAACACATACTCCATGAGTCAAGCGAGGATTACCCGTAGGTAAAGCATAGGTAAAGCATTGTTTGTGTAATTTTTAACATGCGGTTTTAGTGACTTTCAGCATAATTTCACTCTAAAACAAGCTGTTTTTTAAGTCCCGGACCCAGGCTCAAATTATCCCATTTATTTTTTACACAAATGTAAAACACAAATGAATCACCGAAGAGACTAACAATTGGTAATTCGTAATTGGCAATTCATAATTACCTTTGCCTCATGATCGAACGCGCGCTTTTCAGACACATCGACAACTCCTTCCTTGTTGGAATCGGGTGCGAATCTGAATTGATCCTGGGCGCCGATCCGGATTGGAAAGCACTGGACGCATTTATACATCAGCACAAAGACCGAACACTCTTTACGATCATCAATTACCAGCTGGGGTTGGATATCCTGAACGTTCCATACAAAGAGAACCAACTTCCTTTATTGCGCGTTTGGGTTCCGGAGAGCACCTATATGTATGTCAGCACTACCGCTTATCACCTGGAAGGAAAAGCAGATGAAACAAACCAAAAACTGGCACAAGCATTATTCGAAGCCGAAGAAAGTACCGCTCCCGTTAGGTGGAAAGCCAGGATCGATAAAAACACCTACCTGGAGCGTGTAAACCAAATCAAAGAGCACATTCAGCTGGGAGATGTCTACGAACTGAACTTCTGCCAACTGGTCGAATCGGAACCAATGGAACTGCAAACCATTCAACCCTTTTTCAAAACACTTTGGGAGAACAACCCCACGCCCTTTGCTGCTATGGCAGAGAACGAAAACTGGATGTTTGCTTCAGCAAGTCCCGAGCGTTTTATTCAAAAGAAGGGAAACAAACTCATCTCGCAGCCCATTAAAGGGACTGCACCCCGCGGCAAAACGGATTTAGAGGATCTCCAAAACCGCAATAAACTGCAAACCAGCGTCAAAGAACGGGCAGAAAATATCATGATCGTGGATTTGGTGAGGAACGATCTATCGCAGCTGGCCTCCAAAGGAAGCGTTCACGTAGATGAACTATGCGAAATCTACTCCTTCCCTACCGTTCACCAGATGATTTCTACCATTTCCTGTGACCTGAAAGAAAACACCTCCTTCTCAGATATCCTGAAAGCCACTTTCCCGATGGGATCTATGACCGGCGCTCCAAAGAAAGCAGCCGTGGAACTGGCAGCTAGATACGAAGGCTTTTCCCGTGAATTCTATTCCGGGTCCTTTGGTGTCATCCTTCCCGGCGGAGACTTCAACCTCAATGTACTCATCCGGACATTGGTTTACGACAAAAGCACACAAAAGCTCTCCTGCGGAGTTGGCGGAGCCATTACAATCCTGGCCGATGCAGAAGCCGAATACGCCGAATGCAAAGTCAAAGTCGATAAAATCCTGTCACTCTTCGGCACATGTCAGTGGTAAAAGAAGCCCTTTCCCGGTTAAACCTAAACTCGTTTAATCTGTGTGTGGCCTGTTCCGGTGGACTAGACTCAACGGTCTTGTTGGAAGCAGTGACCTCGTCAGGATTCAAACCTATGATTCTGCACATCAATTATCAGCTGCGGGGAGAAGAAAGTGAAAAGGACGAAGCATTTGTTCGTGCATTGGCCCGAAAGCACCGGTTGGAAATCCAGGTCGTACGCTGTCCGAAAGAAAAAACAAAAGGAAGCGGAATCAACCTGCAGGATGCCGCACGGAAGTTCCGTCACGAACTATTTCGGGAGTTTATTGAGCAATCACCCGGAAACCGCGTACTCTTAGCACATCATGCAGACGACCAGGTCGAAACCTTCTTTCTCCAACTCATCCGTGGTGCCGGTATGTTCGGACTGGGCGGAATGCATCCCGAACGAAACGGAATCATCCGGCCGTTCTTAAACCTTTCGAAAGAAGAACTGAGATCCTTTGTTGCTGAAAACGGAATTCACTGGCGGGAAGATGCCAGCAACGAGCAAAATGATTACAAACGCAATCAGTTTCGCAACATCCTCATCCCCGAATTGCTGAAATCCAACCCGGAATTGAAAAACTCCATACACCTCATGCAATCCGTGTTTCGCGCTACACAGCAGGAAATCCGACAAAACCTGAAATCAAGGCTCGCCGGCTGGGAAAAGCACTTCCAAATCTCCTTTGAAGAATGGGAACAACTAAGCACCGAAGAACAAATCGTCTGCTGCACACACTTCAACTGGCCGTTCTGGATCATTGAACGCATCCAAGCATTAAAGCAATCGGAATTAAGTTCAAAAATCGATAAAAGTCCAATATTCAGGACAAAAGCAGGTTTTTCCTGGAATCCGAACTTTGCAGAAATTATGCAGTGGGAATTCAAGATTGAAGAAGTTGAATTCTTACCGGAATCTTTCACTAAATGGGAAATTTATCTGGATGCTGAAAAATGCGTGCTTCCAATTACTTCGGGCTTTGCCAGCCCATTAGATTCGATTTCTCCCATCGGAATGAATGGAAAAAGCACGGTTTTCAAGTTATTAAAAGATTCCGGCATCCCAGAACAATGGAGAAATTCCTATCCCGTTTTCAGAATCGGGGAAGAAATCGTTTGGGTCCCGGGCATTTCCATTTCAAAAACGCACCTGGCAAATCCATCTACACCACTGGTAATCAAAGTCTACAAGGCTCCAAAAGATCAATAACACTTTTTTTTCACGAAATGTGATTTTGAAATTATTTTTTTATTAAATTTCGGATTGTACACTCTTAAAATCCCACACTATGGAACCAGTTACAGTCGAAAAGGAGATCGTAAAAGATTTGTCTTTTAAGCATTCGGTTGAATTTGAACAACAATCAGATATTCGTGCGAAATTAGAAGAAGCTACCAGATTAGGTAACGGATACCATCATAAGGTCGGGATCATCTTTCATGACGACGAAGGACTAAAAAGAGTTAACACAACCATTTGGGCTACAGGCCAAAAATACATCTGTCTCAAAGGCGGAATGTGGATTCCCATTGATCACATTGTGGAATTAAAGTTTTAGCATTTCAAGAAAGTAGTCAAACTCATTATTGCCAGGCAGTTTTCGTTTTGTAGCTTTGGAAATATAAACTAAAGCCCATGCGTAAACTGCTTTTTTTGTGCTCGTTTTTACTGATAGGAAGTTCACTTTTTGCCCAGGACAGGGTGAAATGGGACTTTTCTTACAATCCGGCTACAAAGGAAATCCAACTGAAAGCGATTATTTCCGAAGGTTGGCACTTATACAGCCAGCACATCAACAACACGATCGGACCCGTTCCTACCAGCTTTACATTTACAGAAAACCCCAATATCAAATTTGAAGGAGAAGTAAAAGAGCCGAAAGCCATTCATGAATACGATGAGAACTTTGAAGCAGCGCTCGACTTTTTCAAAACAGAGGTCACTTTTACCCGCAAAGTTGCCAAAGCAAAATCGGGAGAAGTAATCAAAGGCTACGTTACCTTCATGGTTTGTAACGAAGTCATGTGCCTTCCTCCCGTCGATATTGATTTTTCCATAACAATTCCGTAACACCCCATAAACTTTATGAAATCCATATTTAAGAGTTTACTCCTTTTAGCTGCTTTATTCTCACTAAACCAATTAAATGCTCAAATAGATTTATCACAGGATAAGGCTAAATGGAAAATTTCCGTAGAGCAGGGGAAAAATTGCGAAGCTACAATTGTGGCGGAAATCAGCATTGAACCTCATTGGCACATGAATGCAATGGTGCTTCCCAAAGGATCATTCGGATTAGCAACAGAATTCAAATTCGTCCCGTCAAAAGAGTATAAATTAATCGGCGCACCAACCGAGCCAAAACCAATCCTGGAACACGATGAGGCATCTGATGAAGATCTGGCATTTCATGAAGGAAAGGTAAAGTTGAAACAAAAAATCAAAATCCTTACAGACAAAGAATTCACATTGAAAGGATCTTATTTCTTCACTACCTGTAATGAAAATGGTTGTTTACCTCCTTATGACGGGAAAATATCTTTAAAAATCAAGGGATGCGAAGATACAGGGGCTCAAACGGAAGAACCGGAAGAAAACACTGCCGCTGTCCCTGTTAAAGCATCCGAAGACAATCATCCGAAAGAAGATCCCAAAACCGTTGTAAAAGAACAAGATACCGAAACAACAGTGAAGCCTGCAAACGAGAAAAAGAATCAATCCTTGTGGCTGGTTTTTATCGGAACATTTTTCAGTGGTTTTCTTGCTTTGATTATGCCTTGTGTATTCCCGATGATCCCAATGACGGTGAGCTTCTTTACGAAAAGAAGTAAAACAAGAGCTTTAGGGATTCGTAATGCATTTATATACGGCGGATCCATTATCTTAATCCACCTGCTTTTGGGGGGAATTGTTGTAGCAACAGGAGCCGGACACATTCTGAACGAACTTTCTACCAATGTTTACTTCAATATCTTCTTCTTCTTGATGTTATTCCTTTTCGGATTGTCATTTTTGGGAGCATTTGAGATCCAGTTGCCTGCAAAATGGGTTAATTCCGCAGATGCAAAAGCGGATAAGGGCGGCATTGTCGGAATCTTCTTTATGGCTTTGGTATTATCCCTGGCTTCATTTTCCTGCACAGGCCCAATCTTAGGAGGTCTGCTTGGTGGACTTTCCGCCTACGGAGGGGGTTCTGCATTAATGGTAGGAATGTTTGGATTTGGGCTTGCTTTAGCACTTCCATTTATGTTATTCGCAATCTTCCCTTCCTGGTTGAATTCCATGCCAAATTCCGGTGGATGGTTAAATGTTGTAAAAGTATTTTTAGGCTTTTTGGAAATCGCATTTGCCTTCAAATTCCTTTCTACGGCAGACACAACGATGCAGTGGCATTTACTGGAGCGTGAAGTCTTTATTTCCATCTGGATCGCTGTTTTCGGAACACTTTCCTTGTACATGCTTGGAAAGGTTAGACTTCCGCATGACAGTCCTGTAGAGAAATTATCTGTCGGAAGAACTATGATGGCAACATTGACAATCGCATTCACCTTCTACCTGATTCCAGGTTTGTGGGGCGCTCCTTTGAAACTGGTAAACGCATTTTTACCACCCGACTTTTACGCAGAATCTCCGAATGGAGTTGGCGGAGGCGGCGGCAACACCGTTTCTTCATCAGAAGTGCACGTTGACGGAATGCATAAAGGACCAAGAGGTCTGATGGCCTTCAACGACTACGATAAAGCTTTGGCATATGCTAAAAAGGTAAACAAACCGCTTTTCGTTGATTTCACAGGCTGGGGCTGCGTAAATTGCCGGAAAATGGAGCAAAGTGTTTGGGGAGAACCCGGAATCATTGAGCATTTACGTGATGATGTGGTAATTGTTTCTCTTTATGTGGACGAACGGACAGAACTTCCGAAAGAAGAACAACGAACAATAAAAGTAAATGGACAGGATTTTTCGGTAGTAACCATCGGAAACAAATGGACAGCCAAGCAAATTGAAGAGTACAAAACGTCTTCTCAGCCTTATTATGTAATTCAAACTCCGGAAGGAAAAGACATTCCAGTCGGATCAGCTGATTATCAAAATCATGGGAAACCGGAAGTGTTCAAAAAATGGCTCGAAGATGGTCTCAAAGCCTACAAAAAATAATTCAATTTTACCGTTCATCCATAAAAAGCCTGTATTAAAATAATTTTAACTAAAAATGTTTTCCCTAATCGCAAAATAGATTTAACTTTGTACTGATTTAGGTGGTTAGGTTAGGTTGATTAGTGAATGGAGTTCGGACGCCTGTCTGAACTCCATTTATCATTTATAGGAAATCCCTCCTTTACAACAGAATTTTAGTCTTAAAATCTGTATATCCTAAGGTCTTAATATCTAAATTCGCATCATGAATCAATGGTTGCAAACTCACATCGAATTCCTCAAAGGAGTTGGTCCGCAAAGAGCCAAAATCCTGAGAGACGAATTGGGAATCGCAACTTACTTCGACCTCCTCTACCACTTCCCCTTTCGTTACATCGATCGCTCCCGGTTCCATTTGATTAAAGACATTCCGCAAATTGACGGTTATGTCCAGTTAAAAGGAGAAATCATTTCGGTGCAGGAAAGCGGAACCGGAAGACAAAAACGACTGACAGTCAAATTCCAGGATCATACCGGGATCATCGACCTGCTTTGGTTCCAGGGCTACAAATACATCCTGCCGAACCTGAAGTTAAATACCACCTACATTGTTTTCGGGAAAGCCAAACCGTATGTGAATTCCTGGAACATTTCTCACCCGGAACTAAGTCCGGCAACCGGGAATGAAGCCAGCCTGGGATGGCAGCCTGTTTATTCCTCTACCGAAAAACTAACTGCTTCCGGCCTGCATTCGAAAGGAATTCAAAAATTGGTGGAAGGATTATTAGACCTTGCTTCAAAAGTGCATTTCGAGGAAACCATTCCGCCAAAACTGATCCGGGAACTAAAACTTCCTCCATTCGGTCCCGCAATACGAGCTGTGCATATGCCCGCCGATGTGGCACTTGCCCAAAAAGCACGCACCCGCTTCAAATTCGAGGAATTGTTGAATCTACAGATCGAATTATTGCTGCGAAAGTCGATCAATATGCAAAAGAGCAGCGGCCAGGTCGTTTCAGAAGTCGGACAAATCTTCCATGATTTTTACGAAAACAACCTGCCTTTTCCATTGACGAATGCTCAGAAAAAAGTACTCAAAGAAATCCGCAGGGACATCGGCTCCGGCTTTCAGATGAACCGTTTGCTGCAAGGCGATGTGGGAAGCGGAAAAACAGTCGTTGCATTGCTAACAATCCTTATGGGGATCGGCTCCGGCCTGCAGGGTGCGCTGATGGCGCCGACAGAAATCTTAGCCAACCAGCATTTCACCGGTTTGAGCGAGTTACTGGAAGGTACTTCCGTGAAAATTGCTCTTCTGACAGGTTCTACTAAAAAAGCTGCACGCAAAGAAATCCACGAACAATTACTCAGCGGTGAAATCCATATTTTGATCGGAACCCATGCTTTGCTGGAAGACATTGTTCAATTCAAAAACCTGGGATTAGTGGTAATCGACGAACAGCACCGTTTTGGTGTGGAGCAGCGTTCCCGCTTGTGGAGGAAAAACACTTCGCCCCCGCATATTTTGGTCATGACGGCCACGCCTATCCCCAGAACTTTGGCTATGACCTACTACGGCGATCTGGATGTTTCTGTGATCGACGAACTTCCACCCGGAAGAAAACCCATTACGACCAAACATCACTTCGAAAAAGACCGCTCGCTTGTTTTTGGCTTTATCCGAAAGGAAATCGCATTGGGAAGACAGATCTACATTGTCTATCCCTTAATCCAGGAATCCGAAACACTGGATTACAATAACCTGATGGACGGCTACGAAGCAATCAGCCGTGCATTTCCTTTGCCGGATTACCGTGTTAGTATCGTCCACGGGAAAATGAAAGCAGACGTGAAAGATTACGAAATGCAGCAATTTGTGGAGGGAAAAACCCAGATCATGGTTGCAACCACCGTTATTGAAGTGGGTGTAAACGTTCCGAATGCATCGGTGATGGTGATTGAAAGTTCCGAGCGTTTCGGTTTATCGCAATTACACCAATTACGCGGCCGTGTGGGGCGTGGAGCAGAACAATCCTATTGTTTACTGATGACCGGGAACAAACTCTCTGCCGATACCAAAAAGCGCATCCATACCATGGTTCGCACCAATGACGGATTTGAAATTTCGGAAGTCGATTTGGAATTGAGAGGACCGGGAGATATTATGGGAACCCAGCAAAGCGGTCAGTTAGACTTGAAAATTGCAGATCTGGCAAAAGATGGCCCGCTTGTTGCATTGGCACGGGAGAAAGCAAGAGAGCTTTTAACAGAAGACCCAAGACTGGAAAAACAAGAACATACTTTCTTGCGGTTTGAAGCAATAAAAAGACTTCAGGACAAACCAAATTGGGCAGAAATTTCGTAAACTTGAACAATGAAAAAACTTTTCCTACTTACAATTGCATTTTTAAGCTACTTCCAGGCTGAATCTCAAATACTTACCGGAACATTGGTTGATTCCGGTCGGAAATTACTAACCGCGGAAGAAAAATTCATCATTTCGGGAACTGTTGACGGAGTGGTTGTACTCGAACTTGCTGTTAACCGCGAGGGGGTGGTAACAGGAACGAAAATCATTGGTGATCAGTCCACTATCAAGTCTACACCCTCCCGGATGAAAGCCGAAAATGCAGGAAAAAAACTGAAGTTTACTGCCGGAACAAGATATGCACCTTTCGAACATGTACGTGTGAAATACACTTATAAAGTGCAATAAGGTGACTTCGACTCCGCTCTGTCACCTTAAAATTACTGAGCGCAATCGGAGTTGAATTTCCTGAAAACTTATTTGACACACCATTTTTCAAATACGCTGACTGAATGCTTCCGCTGTAGATTTAGCATAGGCGCAGCGGATTCCAAGTCACGGATTCGAAAACAAAAACTCTTCCGAATTCTCTTCCAGATAAGCAAGTGTATCCAGGATTTCCTGCAGGTCAAAAGAAGTAACCAGTTTGGTGCGGTATTCCTTGAAATGGGCAATCCCTTTGAAATAATTCGTGTAATGACGTTTCATTTCCACCACTCCCAAACGTTCGCCTTTCCAGTTCACGCTCATCATTAAATGATCACGGGCAGCTTCTACCCGATCTTTTATTCCCGGAGCTTCCAAATGTTGTCCGGTTGCAAAAAAGTGTTTTACTTCGTTGAAAATCCACGGATAGCCGATACTTGCCCGACCGATCATAATTCCGTCAACTCCGTAGCGATTCTTATATTCTAAAGCTTTTTCCGGTGTGTCAATATCTCCGTTCCCGAAAATAGGGATCTTGATCCGCGGATTGTTCTTCACTTCTGCAATGTAACTCCAATCTGCCTCTCCTTTATACATCTGAGAACGTGTACGTCCGTGAATCGACAAGGCTTCCACACCAATATCCTGCAGGCGTTCCGCTACTTCCATGATGTTGATCATGGAATCGTCCCAGCCCAAACGGGTTTTAACTGTTACGGGTAATTTGGTGGAATTGATGCATGCTTTCGTTAAACGAACCATCAGGTCTACGTCTTTCAGAACACCTGCCCCAGCTCCTTTGCTGACCACTTTCTTTACCGGACAGCCAAAGTTGATATCCAGGATATCCGGGTTGGTGGCATCTACAATTCTTGCAGACATGGCCATGGCTTCTTCGTCACCTCCAAAGATCTGGATCCCGATGGGCTTTTCGTAATCAAAAATATCCAGCTTTTGACGGCTTTTGATGGCATCCCGGATCAATCCTTCGGAAGAAATAAACTCCGTGTACATCAAATCTGCCCCGTGCTTCTTGCACAAAGCCCTGAACGGCGGATCACTCACATCTTCCATTGGAGCCAAAAGAAGTGGAAATTCACCCAATTCAATATCCCGAATTTTTACCATGGTGCAAAGATACAGCTAAATTCAAAATGATAAATTCAAAATTCAAAAGCAGGATCCTTTTCATTTTTAACTTTTGACTTTTGACTTTTGAATTCACTAATCTCTTTTCTGCACAAAATGCCCTTTCTTCAGCACATAAGTTGTTTTGCCGATATGCATTGTAGAACCCTCCTCAAAGGTGTGAAAGTCCCGGTAGTCAATCCCGTTAAAACTCAGTGATCCTTTTGTGCGGTAAGCTAAATCCAGGTAATCTTCGTTCAAAACCGTTCCGCCGCAAACCACCACGTGCACAGGAATCCCGATATTCCCTATCAGCGACATATCTCTCGGTGAAGCAAAATTATCAGCTATCAGGATCAATTTTTCTGTTCTCGGAAACTTTTTCAGCGCTTCGATCAATGCCTCTACATTATTCTCCTGTAAATCACCGCCGGAACCTTTCGACATGGCAAAAATGATCTGTTCGGAAATGGAATCCAGGTTGTTCGATGTATAACTGTAAACTCCACCGGTCTGGCCTATTTTCTTCGTCTTATCTTTCCGATTATCCCCATCGTTGAAGAATATGAACTGTTTGGGAGCCTGCAGTTTGTTTTTCAGTTGAACGGCAATAAATTCAATAACCTGGGCATTGTAAGGCGCCATACTTCCTGTCACATCACAAACCAGAGTAGCTTTGGACCAATCCAATTTTGCCAAAGAACTGCTCACTTGGTTGGAAGAAGGTTGTGGCTTAATGCTCTTGTAATCGTAAGCAGGCAATTTCGGTTTCAGTTTCGGAGGCACTTCTGTTGCAAATATTTCTAAGGGAGAAGGAACCACACTTCCCCTGCTCATGAAATCTACAGAGAATTGAACCATGCATTCCGTTGGTTTTCCATTCAAAGTACCCGGTGACCAATCAGGCATATTTTTAATAAAATCAGCGACTTCTTCTTTATAGGGTGAAGGTCCGGGTAAAGTTGGAAAATTGATCTGCGTAATCTTTCCATCTTTATTGATAATAAACTGAACATCTACTTTCTTTGGCCCTGTCGATTCGGGTGGATAATTGAGGTACTTTGAAAAATAATTAATCCGTGCCTGCTCGCTGTGCGGGAATTTGGGAAGAACGATCACCGGGTCCACATCAGCTAACGAGTCGCGCTCCAATTTTTCCGTTTCCTTTTTCAAATAGGTATCGTAAGCATAAGATTTGATCTTTCCGGAAGCCACTTCACGCAGGAAATTCGTCTCCACTTTTGTGGTTATTACATCGGGAAGATCACGGTAAGTAATGACGAATCCATGAAAGAAATTCGCGCCGTCTTCTGCTGACTTACAACCTGTTTGTGCAATTAAAATCCATTCAATCCCGGATTGGTCCAGGCTATTCGGAGCGGCCAGGAACAAGTTCTCCAGGCGTTTTCTGCTCAATCCATGCTGATCAAATGTTTCCGATTTTCGGTAAGTAGTGTAGATCAATTCGATCTTCAGGATGACTTTATCCT
Source organism: uncultured Flavobacteriales bacterium (assembly GCA_946478775.1). Next base: position 1,152 of record CAMLDR010000090.1, on the reverse strand, counting down.
TTATAGAACTAAGCAGTTCTTTATCTGTAAAAATGGCATTATTGAAAGCCGTTTCCAAAAAGAGTTGGTCTTTTCGGGTGGGTTTGGTGTATTTCTCTACGTTTCTCGGCTTCGTTTTCAATACGAAATCAATCTGGTCCCGGATCGTTTGGGCCTGCAGAAAAAAAGGAAATAGACAAATAAGGAGTAAACGATGCTGCATATTCAGTTGGCTATGAATTCATAATGCATTTCCAACAAAATGTTACAAGTTTCCAAGGATGGCTTCCAATCCAAAATAGAGTGCCGAACACCAGGAGCTCACAATGGCAAATCCGAGCAAACCTGCCAGGGATTTATGCATGGGGTTTTCATTCCGGCTCAAAAACACAGTTAACAGCCACATAGAGGTCGGAACAATCAGCCAAACAAACATGGCGTCTGAAATCTGATGGAAACGGATGCCTCCAACAAGACACATCAGCATGGCAACGGCATTGGCAATTTGAAGCCATTTATAGATTGTTTTATCTTCGAATGCCAGCAGTAACTGCCAGAAAAAGAGAAAAACAGCGAATGTCAGGAAAGACCAGGCAGAAAAAGCATTGATCGCCAGCATATCCTTTTCAAAATCGCTGTCTGAAAAGAATAACTGAAGTACAAATTTGGAAGATGCTGCAAGGGCAACTCCCCAAATAAGCATCGTGATTTCCATTAAACGGATTTTCTTCCGGTTTGCAATCAGCAGGATAATTGCCACCAAGAGCACCCCTATTTTGTAAAGTCCAAAAGGTAAAATGTAAGTTCCATCCTGCATATAGATCGACAGGCCGTACATGGCGGCAGTCAGAACAGCTAGTAAAACAATGCGTTCACTAATCATTTTTCTTCGCCAGGGCTTCTTCGATATAGTCGAATGTGGAAAGAATAACCGGTTTTCCGTCAACTACCGCAATATCGTGTTCGAAGTGAGCACTTGGCTGACCGTCTGCCGTTACAATCGTCCAGTTATCTTCCAGCTGCACCACTTTTTCAGTTCCCATATTGATCATCGGTTCAATGGCAATGGTTAATCCGTTCATGATCTTTTTTCCACGGCCTCTTTTCCCGTAATTAGGAACCTGAGAGATCGGAAGAGCACACGTCTGAACTCCAGTCACACCAGCTTATCTC
>CAMLDR010000089.1 GCA_946478775.1 uncultured Flavobacteriales bacterium | reverse complement strand
CGAATTACGAATTACGAATTACGAATTACGAATTACGAATTACGAATTACGAATTTGATGTTTAATTGATAAATTAATTGGGAATTAGTCATTCGTAATTAGTAATTAACTAACTCGTCATTTGAAACACCAAATCCTGATACACCTGAGCATTTCCTTTTTGAAGGTATTCGATTTCTTCAGCACCTCCCAGTGCTAAAACAGGAGCAAAAGTAAATACTTCGTGCTTCTCTAATTTCCCTTTTTGTTTGAGTGCTTTTTCGAATAAACTTTCCCGAAGCCAGATACTGCGTTCTTCCTGATCCGTTAAAAGATCATCCAGGAAACCATCCATACTCCAAACCAATGTTTCGATTTTTCGGTACTGAATATCTATTATGCAGACATCTTCGTCTTCTTCGGTAAGTTTGCGGTAATAGAATAATTCACCGAATCCGCTGATTGCAAAAGGAATGTAATTGGGAACTTCTCTCCCCAGCCATGTCCATAGATTGTCGTTAAAATCGGCAGGGTTGACAAATTCGATCAGTCCGTCGTTGTATTTCCCAAATCCCGATGTTTTCCAGATCTCGATCAATGATCCCGGGATCTTGTCCTGGTATTGTTCGATTATTTCTACTGATGCAGCAACGCATCCGGCATCCGGCCGATAATGTAATTTGAAATTTTCAAGCATGATTTAATAATTGAAAATTTAAAATGGACAATTGAAAAATTTTTACGGTGATCAGCTGTAACTGAATATCGAAAGCAGGTGCTCTCTCTTGTTTTCAATTATCAATTTTCCATTTTAAATTGGTTTAGTCTTCGTCCTGGTAAGTAACGTCCTTCAATTTAAAATCTTTCCGGATTTCAGGATGTGAGATCTCTCCGCCGGAATTCCCGACTTCTTTCGCGAAATAAGCAGCAATTACACCGATGATCAAAACAATCACGGATGCAGGTATAGCCATGGATTTTTTCCGGAACTCCAGGAATAAAGCAATGAGTGACAGGGCCATCATTCCCCACATGATAGGCATTAATTCCTCTGCGTGTTCTTCGTGGATGTGAATCAGTGTTTTCGTTTCTTCCGTGTTTTCCAGTGTCTGCTGGATGGCATCCGGGCAATCCTGTGAAAGGGTCTGCTGTTCAACCGCTTCTTCTACAAAGTGTTCGGCACCTTCTCCTGTTGCATCTGAAATTTGAGCTGTAATTCCGGCAATTACAAAAAGCAATAAACCAACTCTTCGGGTAACAGAGGATTTTGCGAGGATCCCGATTAGGAGAACTATAATTCCGAAAATCAGCCCGATTATCGGGAAATGGTTGATGATTAAGTGCGAATGTGCTGCGTTCATAATTGGTTTAATTTGCCTCGAAAATACAAGAATAAAATCAGAGTCCACCGCGGCGGACGATAAAAATTTGCCGTTGCAGATTGCGCGGATTCTTTAATCGTTCAGAAGAAAAGCAAGCCTTTCACCTATTAATGAGCCGATTGCAACTCCCATTCCGCCAAGACGGACTCCAACAGCGGTGTTCCGGTCGATTTTCTCTATAATGGGCCCTTTTTCATTTCCAACTCCCATCGTTCCTGACCATCGGTAATCGATTGAAAATTCATGATTTGGGAGGATATTTTCTTTCAATAGTTTTTCTAGTGCGTTTTGGACAATCTCTGTCTGATCCAGTTCAAAAGTGTTTTCGGTTTTGAAGTCCAGGTTCCTTCCTCCGCCAAATAAAATCCGGTTCCCGATATTCCTGAAATAATAGTAGCCTTTGTCCAAATGAAAAGTTCCTTTTACCTGAAGGTTTGTGATTTCTGAAGTAACCAAAACCTGAGCTCTTGCAGGTTCTACAGCTAATTCCGGCAACAGTTTTTTTGCAAAGCCATTGATCGTAATCCCCGCCTTTTTAGAACGAATCTCTCCGTAATTGGTTTCGACTGTCACTTCGTTTTGTCCCGGATGGATTTTGCTTACTTCAATCCCGTTTAAAACAATGATCTTGTTCTTTGCCAGGTCCTGCTGTGTTGCCAAAAGCAGTTTTCCCGTATCAATTGCTCCTTCCAGTCGATTGAAATACCCGCCTTCAAAGCCTCTGAAGCCAAATTTCTGCTGCACATTTTTATCAAAAGAATAGCAGTCTTTTTTTCCGGTGATGCATTCAATCTGTTGATTTAAATAGTCTAGTTTCGGGTGATAAACGGCCAACTCTTCCTCGTTGGAGATCAGATCGTAAGAACCGCAGTTTTCGTAACTCAAATCGGCAGGGGAAAACCGTTTCAGGAGACGCTCCAGTCCGGTGTAACGCAACTTTACTGTATTCCATACACGTTCTTCCGGGATGTTTTCCAGGTCGTCTAAAAGTTCGGTGACACTTCCGAAACAGGCAAATCCTGCGTTCTTTGTACTTGCGCCGAGCGGGAGGTAACTGCGCTCCAGAATGACGATTTTCGCATCCGGGTTCAGTCTTCGGAGTTCGAGTGCACATGCGGAGCCAACAATACCGCTTCCAACTATCAGAAAATCAATTGCTTCTAAAAGCGTAACTTTTTCCCAAAAACTGAGTTGTTTAAATTGAATCATAGCAGTGGAAATGAACTTTTTTACCGATATTTGTATAAATAAGTTGACTAATTTAAACCAAATTTAAATTCGGTTGTACTACGACTAGAATAAACTAAGAACATGAGAGTGAAACTCCTTATTTTAATTTCCTTTTTCTTTCTGACCAACCTGGTTTTTGGACAGGGCAAAGTACCGTTTGAAGTACGAACATTAAACAAAGCTACCGGCAAAAAGGAAGCAGGTGTTGTTGTTAAAGCGTTTGAAGGAGGTGCTGTAACGCAGACTATTACAAGCGACGGTTCCGGTTCTGTTATTCTTCAGCTCGATCCGAAGAAAAAATACAAGATTGAAGTTTCGAAAGGCGGGAAAGTTACCCGGTATTTCAATGTGGACCTGAAAAATGTGGATCCTGAACTGACACAAGGAACAAAACTACCTGCAGGAAGTGTCAATATGTCTTTGTTTGACCAGGTTGCCGGTGTGGATTATTCTTACGTTACCGGAAATCCGGCTACTGAATTTTACTATGATCCAAGTGTTTCTTCCGATGAAATAGTTTTCGATGAAGTACTTGCCAGTAAAATGATTGCGAAAGTAGAGAAGATCCTGAAAGATGCCGAAGGTGCTCAAAAACAGGGTGAAGCAAATTACAATTCGATTATCAAACAGGCTGATGCTTTGTATACGGCTAAAAAGTATGAAGAAGCCTTAGCTCAGTATGAAACTGCGACTAAAATCAAAGGAAAAGAAACCGAAAAGCATCCGAATGACCGGATTATTGAAATTGATGGCATTCTCAAAGCGGCTAAATCAGCAAATTTGGCAAATTCCCAGTTAGACAGTGAATACAAAGCATTGATTACTTCAGCAGATGGTTTGAGAGACCAGAAAAAATACCCGGAAGCAATTGCACGCTACCAGGAAGCTTTAGGTAAAAAGCAGGAGCAATATCCGAAAGACGAGATCGAAAAAGCGGAATTGGCAATTGAAACAGCTAAGAAAGATGCGGAAACAGCCGTGAAGTACGATGCCGCAATGAAAGCCGGTGATGGATTTTACGGTCAGAAAAGCTGGATGGCTGCGAAAGATAAATACAAAGAAGCTTTAAAGATACGCCCTGGTGACGCTGCTGCAACTGCAAAATTGGCTGATTTGGACGGGAAGCTGAATGCTCAGAAATCAGAACAGGATAAAAAACAAAAATACAACGATGCAGTTGCTGCGGGTGACGCATTGATGGGAGAAGAGAAGTGGAACGAAGCAGTTGCCAAATACAACGAAGCATTGACATTCGAAGCTTCAGCTACTTACCCGAAAAGCAAAATTGCTGAGGCGAAAGTGAAATTGGATGAGATTGCTAAAGCAAATGCGCTGAAGGAACAGGTTGCAAAATTACTCACAGAAGGTAACACGGCGCTTGCTGCCAAACAATATCCGGGAGCAAAAGCGAAGTTCGAGCAGGTTTTAACGCTTGACAAAGATAATGGGGAAGCTAAAGCTAAGATTGATGAAATCAATAAGCAACTGGAGTTTGAAAAAGCAAATGCCGAAAAAATTGCCAAAGCAAAACAATTGGTAACGGAAGGCGATGCACTGGATAAAGCAACAAAATATGCAGATGCTAAAGCAAAGTACCAGGAATCCATGGGTTTAATTCCTGATGCAGCCGTTCAGGCAAAGATCGATGCGGTAGATGCAAAGATCCTTGCAGATGGCAAAAAAGCAGAACAAAAGGCTAAATTCGACCAGGCAATCCTGGATGGTGATGCCGCTTTGGCAGCAGCCAATTTTGAAACTGCTAAGAAGAAATACGAAGAAGCGCAATTGCTGGATGCTGCATCACAGGTGCCAAAACAAAAATTAATTGAACTGGCTAAAAAAGAAACTGCAGCAAATGCTGAAAAAGATAAGAACCAAAAATATCAGGAAGCATTTAATGCAGGAATGACGGCGCTTAGTTCAAAAGACTACACTACTGCGAAAGAAAAATTCCTTTTAGCTACAACTACCGACAATACGAAGAAAGAGGCAAAAGACAAATTGGCTGAAGTTGAAAAGATATTGGCGGACAATGCCCAGGCTGCGGCTCAAAAGGATAAGTATGAAGCGACTGTAAAAGCAGCAACCGATCTATTGGGACAAAACAAGCTGCCGGAAGCGAAGAAGAAATTCGAGGAAGCTTCGGCTATGGATCCGTCACAGGCGCTTCCGAAAGAAAAAATCCAGGAGATTGATGTCCTGATCGCAAAAGCAGATAAAGAAAAACAAATCACCCAATTGCTGGCAGAAGGTTCAGCTGCTCTGTCTAAAAAAGACCTGAATGGAGCAAAGGGAAAATTCCAGCAGGTACTTACTTTGGATCCTTCCAATAAAACGGCATCTGAAAAGATGACAGAGATCCTGAAGTTGGAAAATGACCAGTTGGGCGAAGCTCAAAAACAAGCCGCTTTTGATAAATTGAAAGGTGAGGCAATGTCTTTCCAAAACCAGAACAAGTATGCGGAAGCAAAGCAAAAGTATTTGGAAGCGAAAGCCATCAAACCCGATGACGAAGTAGAGAAAGCGATCATTTGGTGTGATAAGAAGATTGCTGAAGAATTGAAAGATGCAGAACTGAACAAAAAATACAATGCGATTTTAGCTGAAGCGAAGGAATTAGAGACCGGTAAAAAATACGATGAAGCAATTGCCAAATACAATGAAGCTTTAGGTGTTAAAAATGAGCAGGAACCGAGAAACCGGATCGCTGCTATTAATGCCCTGAAATCTCAGAATGCCGAGCAGGAAAAAGTGGAGCAGGATTACCAGGCTGCACTCAAAAAAGGAGACGACCTGGTTCTTGCAAAAAAATATACGGAAGCGATCCAATCGTACAATGCGGCTTTGGTTTTAAAACCATATGAAAAACTTCCGGTTGAAAAAGCTGAGAATGCGAAGAAACTTTCCGAACAGGAAACAACGGATGGTGACCAGGCTTATCAAAAAATCATTGATGTTGGTAACAAGGCTTTTGATGAAAAGAACTACAACAAGGCAAAAGAAATGTTTAACCGTGCGGTGAACTTCCGGCCTGCAGATCCGTATCCGAAACAAAAACTTCAAAAAATCGAAGAACTGGAGAAGGAAGAGAAATTAGCACAGGAACAACAAAACCAGTTTGCAAAGAAAATGGCGGAGGCTGACGGATTGGCAAAAGCCAATAAACTTCCGGAGGCAATCAGTGCTTATAAAGCGGCAAAAACAATTAAACCGGATGATCTAGTTCCGGACCAGAAAATAGCCGAATTGGAAGCTTTACTTGCGAATAAAGTAGACCCGGCCGTGGAAGAGCAAAAGTTGTATGATGCAGCCATGTCGAGAGGTAATAATGCGGCGTTCAGTAAAGATTACAACGGTGCAATTTCCCAGTATGAAGAAGCATTGAGACACAAAGCGAAAGATCAGACTGCTGTGAATAAAATTGCTGAAATGCGCCAGATCCTGGATGATGTTGCAAAAGAAAATGCGGCAAACAAAGAACTTCAGGGACTGATAGCAGCAGCAGACCAGGAATTCAACGACGGGAAGTGGTCGGCCGCTAAATCGGCTTACGATAACATTCTGACGAAATTCCCTTCCAATGCTTATGCTTACGAGCAATCCAGGAAATGTGAGATCAAGTTGAAAGAAACGGATCAAGCAGAGAAGGATCGTATCTACAAAAATATCATCAGCGGTGCGGACGATAAATTCGAGAATAAAAATTATACGAAAGCGAAAGAACTTTACGAGCGTGCGGTTACCCAAAGACCATCTGATCCGTATCCGAAACAACGTTTGAAAGAAATTCAGAATATCTTAAATCCAACTGTGGCAGCTAAGACAAATGTTGAAGTGAAACCAACCACTGTGGAATTGCAAAGCCTGGGTGAAGAAACGGATAACTCATTGGTTGATGGAGCTGCAAGGCTTCAAAAAACAAAAGAAACCCGTAAAGGAAGAAGAAGCAATAAAATGATTGAGACGCTTCGCGGGACTACTGACAAAACAGAGGAATTAAGTAAAAGGCAAAATGACCAGGCTTTATCAGTTGACAGTACGTTCGGAGCGATTCGGATTGACAATGCTGTCCGAAGTGCTGCTGCCACTGCAAAAGTCCAGAACAATGTAGATGTTATGGATGAAAAGGCTAAGGCAATGGTTAAAAGCGAGGAAGAGAATAGTACAATCAATCAATTGAACATCGTCAATCAGAAGGATCAGTTAGAAGCCGCTACACAAGCTGTGATTGTTACAAATAGCGCCCTGGATGGAGCTGCCGTTGAGAATAACGAAGTGATTAAAAGAACGAATACCGGTTTGAATAATACCGGAATTGAGATGACCGAAGAAACGTATTCGGATATTGTGAAGAACGATGCTTCATTTTCCACTATTCGAATTGATCAGGAGAAAAACTCGATTGATGATTTTGAAGAACGTTTGGCGGAAGAAAAGAAAGTGAAAGACGCTTCCATTGTTCAATCTGATCTGATGGGAAAGAATGCTGATCAGGCCGCTTCCAGAACAGTAGAGACGAAAGAAATCTTAAAGGATGTAGAGAATAACATCATGGTTAAAACGATTAATGACAAAGAACTTTCTGTGAACAACGGGGAGAAAATGAAAGAGATCGAAAAAGTCCAAACTGAATTCAAAGCAAATAACGATCAGGCACATGTTGAAAACACTCAGCGATTTGCAGCTAAGAACAGCGAAACATCCAAAGTAGTTGCTGAGGCTGTTTCCAGCAGAATCATAGCGCATAGTGAAAATGTGGACATCATTGAAAACAAGAGAGACGAGAAAACAGAATTGGAACGCGCGGATTACAATAAAGCATATATAAAGAATATTGAGAACAAGCAAATTCTGAATGAAAAGGTCATAGAAAATGAAAAAAGAGCAGATCTTCCATCAATCGCCGCAGCAGAGAATAAAAAGAACTTTACGGAGCTACAGGATGCAAGTAATCAATCACAGCTGGATCAGCAAAAAGTGAACGACAACAAAATTGTAGAGAATAAAAGTAAACTGATCAATGCTCAAACACAGATCCAGGATAATAAAGGTCAGAATAATCATTCGACAGAGAATTCCGAATTGATCAAAAACTCGGTTAAGGAAATGGGGACAACCAGCCAGATTCAGGCAGATAAAAGCGAAGAGAGAACAGTTGCTGCGAAAAAGTCTATTGATGAGATTGAATCTGCACAGCCTGTAAAAACTACAACAGGAGCTTATGATGTGGACCTCACAAAATATAAAGAAGGTGTTAACCAGGAACAATTCGATCAAATGGGATCAGATGGATTAGTTTCTGCAATCGTTACCAGAAGAGTGGTAGTAACGGATGGAAAAGCCAATATTTATATCAGAACACAGAGCATGAGCATGGTGACGTATTCAAAGAACGGACAGCCATGTACAGAATTGATTTGGCAAAAGGAAACACAAGATGCGAAGTTGAAACGCAATTATTAAGACAATTTATTCAATTATAAACAAATGAGGGCGGATAATTATCCGCCCTCATTTGTTTTAGTCTGCGTCATTTCCGTTAATTTCGATTTCAAATTTAATTTCTGTTTTATGAATGTTCATTTTATTGCAATTGGAGGAAGTGCAATGCATAATTTAGCCATTGCATTGTCCCGAAAAGGAGCGAAAGTAACCGGTTCCGATGACGAACTATTTGAACCTTCAAGAACAAGATTAGAGAAACAAGGTATTTTGCCAGATTCAATTGGCTGGAATCCTGAAAAAATCACCCCTGATTTAGATGCTGTTATTCTTGGGATGCATGCCCGGGCAGACAATCCGGAACTTCTGAAAGCAACCGAATTGAATATTCCGATTTATTCGTACCCGGAATATCTATACGAACAGAGTAAAAATAAATACCGGATCGTGATTGGAGGAAGCCATGGTAAAACGACCATTACTTCGATGCTGCTTCACGTAGTAAATGAATTGGGACTGAATGTCGACTACATGGTGGGAGCGCAGCTGGAAGGTTATGATTGCATGGTGAAACTTTCAGAAGAAGCTGAATTTATGATCCTGGAAGGCGATGAGTATTTAAGCTCTCCTATTGACCGAAGACCGAAGTTCCATTTATACAAACCAAATACGGCACTCATCAGTGGGATTGCCTGGGACCATATCAATGTATTCCCAACCTGGGAAAACTACATCGATCAATTCCGAATCTTTTGTGAAGTGATTGAACCGGGTGGAAAACTGATCTATAATCAGGAAGATCCGACACTAAAGAGCCTGGGAGAAGAATTTGAAGAAAAACTGGAAACGCAACCCTATCAAACACCATCTTACAGGACTACTGAGACCGGAACAATCATGACTTATGACGGGAAGGAGTATGAACTTCAGATTTTTGGTGCTCATAATCTTCAAAACCTGGTTGGAGCGATGCATTTAGCCGAATCCATGCATATTTCCAATCACGATTTTCTGAACGCTATCAGAACGTTTAAAGGGGCAGGTAAGAGGCTTCAGAAAGTGGTGGAGCAAGGTTCTTTTACGCTATTCAAGGATTTTGCACATTCACCTTCCAAATTGAAGGCTACAACTTCTGCCGTGAAAGAACAATACCCGACAAGAAATGTGGTTGCCTGCATGGAATTACACACCTTTTCTTCTTTGAGAAAAGAGTTTTTGCCTTTGTATGAAGGAGCAATGAATGCAGCGGATGAGGCTTTGGTTTATTTCAGTCCGGAAGTGGTTGCACACAAAAAACTGGAGCCGCTGACAATCGACCAGGTTCAGAGTGCTTTTGGCGGAAATGTAAAAGTGGTAAACAATACACAGGAAGTACTGGAATTCATACATTCAAAGAATTGGGACAATGCGGTGTTGTTAATGATGTCTTCCGGGAATTTTGACGGGATTGATTACGATAAGTTGGGTGCTGAATTGGTGGGGTGATAACAAGCGGCAGCTTTGCTTTACCACGAAGAACACGAAGAACACAAGTGTTTTTGATTTGTATTATTAGAAATTGGACACCTTGTTGCTTTAACAGTATGCTATAAAGTACGTTGTTTGTAAAGTACCCGCCGAAAGATAACTGTTAGAACAATCGCGTTGATGGTAGATAATACCAGCATTCCCAAAAGCGAAATGGTCATCGTAGAGGCCGGATTAAACATAGATCTGTAATTAGCCATTGCTTTATTCCGAATCTCATCTTTAGTCAAGACCTCCATTTCCGGATCTTTTCTCAATTCCTTTAATTTTTTGGGATCATTCAGTGCTTTGTTTACAACTTCTTCGGCCTGAGCCAGCTGATTGGCATTGTAAGAAGGGTCGATTTTGGCATAGTACAGATAAATCAAACCGGCTACCAGAACCGTGTAGACCAATCCTCCACCCAAAGTATTCTTGATATCACCCAGAGCACTTCCTTCTTCACGAACTTCTTTTCTTTTTTCAGCCATTGTCCCGATTGCCATTCCTAACAGCAAACACAGGATATTCCACATCACCTGGAATTTAACACCAGGTTCATCCTGCAGGATTTGGAACTGAAAGAAAATCATCTTACCGGTAAACCAGATACCGACAAACAAAATGGCGATTTTTAAAGAAATTCTCATGGGATAAAAATAAAGTCCCCCGGTTTAACCGAGGGACTCTTCATTTATGAATTCATTGATACTAAAAACTCTTCGTTGGAACGGGTGTTTTCCATGTGTCCTTTTACGAACTCCATAGCTTCTACCGGGTTCATATCTGCAATAAACTTGCGTAATAACCAGATTCTTTGAAGCACATCTTTTCCAAGCAACAAGTCTTCACGTCTTGTTCCTGATGCGGTAATATCGATAGCAGGGTAAATTCTTCTGTTGGAGATCTTACGATCCAACTGAAGTTCCATGTTACCGGTTCCTTTAAATTCTTCGAAGATTACTTCATCCATTTTGGAACCTGTTTCAGTTAATGCTGTTGCAAGGATAGAAAGGGAACCTCCGTTCTCAATTTTACGTGCTGCTCCGAAGAAACGCTTCGGTTTGTGCAATGCATTTGCGTCCACACCACCGGAAAGTACTTTTCCTGAAGCTGGCGAAACGGTATTGTATGCACGGGCCAAACGCGTAATGGAATCTAATAGAATAACTACATCGTGTCCGCATTCAACCATGCGTTTTGCTTTTTCCAATACAATGTTTGCTACTTTCACATGTCGGTCAGCTGGCTCATCAAATGTAGAAGCAACTACTTCTGCTTTTACACTGCGTGCCATATCCGTTACCTCTTCCGGGCGCTCATCAATCAATAGTACGATCAAATAGACTTCCGGATGGTTTGCTGCGATTGCATTTGCAACATCTTTCAATAACATGGTTTTACCCGTTTTTGGCTGAGCCACGATCATTCCACGCTGACCTTTTCCGATCGGTGCGAATAAATCCATTACCCGAGTCGACATGGATTCATCTTTGTGACCTGTTAATTTGAATTTTTCGTCCGGGAATAGCGGAGTCAGGTATTCAAAAGGTACGCGATCGCGAATATAGCTTGGATCTCTTCCGTTAATAGAATCCACTTTTACCAACGGGAAGAATTTTTCACCTTCTCTTGGCGGGCGAATGGTTCCTCTAACCGTATCACCCGTTTTTAAACCGAATAATTTGATCTGGCTTTGAGAAACATATACATCATCCGGAGACGGTAAGTAATTATAATCTGATGAGCGCAAGAATCCGTAACCATCCTGGATCACTTCCAAAACACCTTCGGCAGTTACAATCCCAACTAGGTTGTAAGCTTCTTCATCCACCTTTTCCTCTTGCTGAGACTGGTTTTGATGCTGCGGGCGATTTGGGTTTTGATTTCCGTTATTCTGGTTGCGCTGATTGTTGTTATTGTTTTGACGATCCTGGTTTCCTTGATTTCCCTGGTTATTTTGGGTGCGCTGATTTTGATTATTATTCTGGCGCTCCTGCTGATTTCCCGGGTTACTTTGGTTTCCTTGCGGAGCCTGGTTCGCTTGTGGAGTTTGGTTTTGAGCAGCTTGATTCGCGGAACCTGCATTTTCGCCTTGCGTGTTTTGATTCTGCTGGCGATTTTGGTTCGGATTCTGATTGCGTTGATTTGGGTTCTGATTCTGAGGCTTTTTATTTAATAAACGCTCAAAAGGTTTAGGCTTCGGTTTTTCTTCTGTTTCAGATGTCGTTTCATCTGATTTCGGAGTACCTTCTGTTTTCGCTGCCGGAGCTGTTTCTTCCGTTTTAACTTCAGGCGGATTAGAACTTCCAGTAGCTGCTGCCGGAACACGTTTGCGCTTTTCTTTAGGCGCATTTGCTGTTTCTTCTTTGATAAGATCCGTTTTTGGAGCTTCTGTAGAAAATAAATCCGCGGCAGGAACTTCTTCAGCTTCCGCTTTTGGTTCAGTAGCTTTTTTCGCCTTTGGTTTAGCAGGGGCCTTTTCAGTTTCAGTAGTTGTAGTAACTGCAGCATTCGCCTGGATCTGTTCGATCAATTCGTTTTTTTTGAATGATTCCACTTTCTTAACTCCAAGAGATTTAGCAATTTCCCTTAATTCTGGTAATAACTTACCGTCTAAGTCTTTATTATTCATATAAAATTTTGGACTAGTTGTTTGTATTCGAATGAATACTTGCGAAAAGCAATGTGATTTTAATAACGATGTTGCAATATTACAAATATTCCTTAGACAAGCACCATCTATTCACTTTTTTTCGAAAAAAAAACCATTTTGTTTTCACCATTATCCTGTTAAATTTGTGAATTCCAAAATGAAGCGACAGTATTTCTGCTGCTATTTGAGGCATAAATCGGTTCAAATTTTCCCTTATGAAAAACAATAAAACACTCATTACCCGTATCCTGATCATTTTATTTTATGTTCTTCTTGCGGTAATAAAGATCACCAATCCATTGGTTGATCCGATGACTTTGATTGCCCCGGGAACAATGATGGCCGGCTGTATCGGAGGATGGTTCCTTTTCAAAGGACGTAAAAACCTCCTGTTCTACATCGGGTTGTATTTTACCATTGCTGCATTGTTTTATATTGAACGCCTGGGAGGAGACGCTTTGTTCAACACAGGACACGTTATTAAATTCCTGCTGATGGGAATGCTGATTGCTTATGCAATACACAGCAAGAAACTCTCCATATGGATCTTTTCATCGATGATCATCGGGGTGGAAGTAGGTTTGGATTTTCCGGATTTTTCTCTTGAATTGAAACGTTTTGGAGATATTTTCCTGCGTTTGATTAAAACATTGGTTGCTCCCTTGTTGTTTTCAACCTTAGTGGTAGGAATTGCCGGACACAGCAGTTTAAGACAGGTTGGACGAATCGGGTTGAAGAGTATCATCTATTTTGAAGTGGTCACGACTTTTGCTTTGTTCCTTGGATTGGCGGCTATTAATATCAGTCAGGCCGGGAAAGGAGTACAGCAGGTGGAAGTTACGGAAACAATGAAAGAAAAATCTACGGATCTACTGGCGCAACTGGAAAAACCGAAGGACCATTTAGTAGAGATTTTTCCGGAGAACTTCGCTAAATCGATCGTGGAGAACCAGGTATTGCAGATCGTTATTTTCTCCCTGATCTTCGCAATTGCATTGAGCCTGGTACAAAACCTGAAGCACAAGGAAACCATGCTCAATTGGATGGAAAGCCTTTCGGAAGTGATGTTTAAGTTTACCGATCTGGTGATGTACGTTGCCCCGCTGGCTGTTTTTGGTTCGATTGCCTATACGGTTGCTAATTCGGGGACGGACGTTCTTGCAAACCTGATGAAACTGGTTGCTACTTTATACGTCACACTGATCATTTTTGTATTGGTGGTTTTATTGCCGATTGCACTCATGTCGAAAGTTCCGATCCGGGCATTCCTGAAGGCTGTAACGGAGCCTGTTTCAGTTGCTTTTGCAACAGCGAGCAGTGAGGCAGCGCTTCCGAAAGCGTTGGAGAATATGGAGAAATTCGGGATATCCAAAAAGATTGTGGGATTCGTTATCCCAACCGGTTATTCCTTTAATCTCGATGGTACCACGCTTTATCTTTCGATGGCCACCGTTTTCGTTGCTCAGATGAGTGGTGTTGACCTGACGATCGGGCAGCAGATTTCGATTTGTTTGACCTTAATGCTCACCAGTAAAGGTGTAGCGGGAGTGAGGGGAGCCTCTTTCGTGATTCTGACCACGACTTTAATGGATTACAAAGGATTGGGAATTGATGTTGAAAAAGCAGGGATCATACTTGGAATTGATGCCTTGATGGATATGGCGCGTACTTCGGTGAATGTACTGGGGAATTGTTTGGCTTCTGCAGTTATTGCGAGAAGCGAAGGAGAATTACTAATCGCAAAAAACGACGAATAGCTTGAATTATTCGTCGTTTTCAATTCTATACCTACACTAAACGTTTCGGTATATGCATTCGGTTAAGGTTCTATTGATGCGCTTTACAACCGTGGAACTGCATTTTTAACTCTTCGGCCGAAGCCGTCGAACCACCTGTTTCTTCTTCGGCGATATAGTCCTTAGAGGAAAGCGAAGAAACAGCCTGGTCTTGCACTTCTGATTCAGTAGAACAGGATTGTAACCCGTTAATAATGAATAGTGTGAAGCAAAATATTTTTAACCTCATAATCATGTATCGAATATAGCCGATTCGACTTTCTTACCCAAGACGGATTGTGCTTACTGCTGTTTTCGTCGGGTAAAATGCAGGTTTCGTCGATTGATAAAGCACACTTAAAGTGATACTTTAAACTGACTTCAACTTATGCTTTAAATGCATACCGGTATAGTTTTCTTTTTCTTTCACCAAGTCTTCCGGAGTACCTGTAAATTGGATATTTCCACCGTTTATTCCTCCTTCCGGACCAATGTCTATAATCCAATCTGCAGCTTTGATCACGTCCATGTTGTGTTCGATGACAATAATGGAATGTCCGTCATCTACCAGGCGGTTGAATGCGATCAACAATTTCTCAATATCGTAGAAGTGTAACCCGGTTGTGGGTTCATCAAAAATGAAGAGTGTTTTATTACTTTTCTGTGCGCCTTTAATCAGGAAGGATGCCAGTTTTACGCGCTGTGCCTCGCCACCACTTAACGAACTGCTGGATTGTCCCATTTGAAGGTACCCCAAACCTACGTCTTCAAGCGGCTGAATCTTCTGTACAATCTTTTCTTCCAGTTTGTCTTTGCTTTCCTTGAAGAATGCCAGGGCTGAAGAAATGTCCATATTCAGGATGTCTGAAATGTTTTTATCGCGGTAATGAACTTCCAAAGCTTCCTGCCGGTAGCGGCTTCCTCCACAAGATTCGCAAAGCAAATGAACATCTGCCATGAACTGCATACTCACTGTCACAACTCCTTCACCTTCACACATTTCACAGCGTCCGCCTTCTACGTTGAATGAAAAGAATCCCGGTTTGTACCCATTGTGTTTTGCTGCATTTTGACGGGAAAACAACTCCCGGATATCGTCAAATGCTTTTACGTACGTAACCGGATTACTCCGGGAAGATTTTCCGATCGGGTTTTGGTCAATCAGTTCTATTTCCGAAATGGTTGCAAGATCTCCTTCGATGCGTTTTACATTTCCCTGGTGATCCCCGAACTGACCTAAATACTTGCGGATTCCGGGATAGAGGATTTCTTTCACCAGGGTAGATTTACCCGAACCACTGACACCCGTAACTGCTACGATCCGATTTAAAGGAAAGTCCACCGAAACATTTTTCAGGTTGTGTTCTTTTGCACCGACAATAGAGATCTTGTTTTTTCCGCTCCTGCGCTTTTTCGGAACAGGAATCTCGCGAACCCCGGTTAAATATTGCGTTGTAAGACTCGTGTTGTTTTTCTTCAGCGCGTCGAATTTTCCCTGGAAAACCACTTCACCACCGAATTTTCCCGCTGCCGGACCAATATCAATGATTTCATCGGCGTGGAGCATCATGTCTTCTTCGTGTTCCACCACGATTACGGTGTTTCCTAGATCACGCAGCTTTTTCAAAACGCCGATCAGTCGCTCGGTATCTCTCGGGTGTAAACCGATACTTGGCTCATCGAGGATGTACATCGAACCAACCAAACTGCTTCCCAATGAAGTGGCCAGGTTAATTCGCTGGGATTCTCCTCCTGAAAGTGTGTTCGCAGCCCGGTTCAGGGTTAAATAACCCAGTCCAACTTCTGTTAGGAATGAAAGGCGCTGTGTAATCTCCGGTAAAATGCGGTTGGTGATCTTTAATTCCAATGGATCGACTTCCAGTGTTTGGAAGAAGGTCAATGCATGCTCAATCGGCATTAAAACCAATTCTTTGATACTGATGCCGCCCACTTTTACATAATTCGCATCTTCACGCAAACGAGTTCCATGGCATTCCGGACAAAGCGTTTTTCCCCGGTATCGTGAAAGGAGCACCCGGTATTGAATTTTGTACGACTGGCTTTCCACGAATTTGAAGAAGCCGTTGATTCCCGCGAAATGAGTGTTTCCATTCCAAAGGACTTCAAGCTGCTCTTCGGTCAGTTCTTCTACCGGGCGATGGATGGGGAAATCGAATTTTCGTGCATTTCGGACCAATTCGTCCTTGTATTCTCCCATTACTTCGCCTTTCCAGGGAACAACAGCACCTTCATATACGCTCAGACTTGGATCGGGAATCACTAAATTCGGATCGACACCAATAATGGAACCGTAACCCTCACAGGTTTTACAAGCCCCAAACGGGTTGTTGAATGTGAACAGGTGAGGAGAAGGCTCTACAAAAACCATGTTGTCCAATTCAAAACGATTGGAAAACGTACGCTCTTCCATACTTCCCATTTGGATCACCGAGCAATCTCCATGGCCTTCCATAAAAGCGAGCTGAACGGAATCCCCGAGTCTGCCGGAGAAATCGGTATCCATCTCCTGGGTAACAACACGGTCCACTACGATCATGATCGAATCGGAAAGTTTCAGGTCCTTTGGACTTAAATCCTCCAGCTGCTTCAATTCATGATTGTGCATAATGCGCACGTAGCCTTGTTCTTTCAGCAATTTCAGTGTTTTCTCAATCCCGTATTTTTCCAGGGAAGGGAAAGGAGCGGCAATCAATAAACGAAGTTCTTTCTCTAAACCAGCTATGTAATTGATAACATCTGTGACGGAATCTTTCTTTACTTCATTTCCCGAAACAGGGGAGAAGGTCTTCCCGATCCGGGCAAATAATATTTTGAGGTAATCGTAGATCTCGGTGGTTGTACCAACTGTTGACCGCGGATTATTGGTGATGACTTTTTGCTGGATTGCTATTGCCGGTGCGATTCCTTTGATAAAATCCGTTTCGGGTTTGTCTAATTTCCCGAGGAATTGTCTTGCATAGGAAGAAAGACTTTCAATATACCGTCTTTGTCCTTCTGCGTAAAGTGTATCAAATGCTAAGGAAGATTTTCCTGAACCTGACAGTCCTGTAATGACAGTGAACTTGCCGTGTTCGATCTTAACTTCCAGATTTTTAAGGTTATTGACGCGTGCGCCTTTGATGTGAATGTATCTTTCGGACATAGTACAAATTTCGGGAATTAATTCCGAATTACGTGTTGCGAATTCTGAATTTGTACCCAGTATTTTGAAGTTATTTACAGTGCTTAACAAAGTTTATAATGCTACGGAAGTTAAGTCCGAATTGAAATGATAATTAGCTGTTTACTTTTGATCGTTCAAAACACCTGTTTGTGATCAGAAAAACAGGAAATCCCAATTTTCAATTCTGGATTTTTAAGGTTTTTTTTGATTTTATTCTGAAATGTACTATCTTTCCAAAAATAATTCATAGAGCCTATAGAAAGAATTCTACTTTAAACTG
>CAMLDR010000088.1 GCA_946478775.1 uncultured Flavobacteriales bacterium | reverse complement strand
CAAAAATGGAAATGGACACAACTAATTTTGTTCAAATTGAAAAAGAAGAAGTAGCAGGTTTGCATTTTCCGAAAGAGGAAGTTTTGGAAGACACCGATTTGATTGCCATTCGTAAGGCGGATGTTAATCGTGCAATTTCTCTGGGAAATTTGGAACATTATAAAGTAAAGATTTACTTTGCAGACGATAGTGGGGATAAGGTTGTAAATACAACTATCTGGGCAGTGACAGACGTTGCAATCGTTTTAAAACAACACGTTCTTATTCCAACTCATCGTATCATCAAACTAGAAATATAAAAGCATGTCGAAAAAAAAGTCAATCATTAGCTATGATAAGCTGAATATCGATCAGAAGAAACAATTATTAATGGCTTTCCCGGATGGATTTTCCGGAAGCACAACGAAAATGACAAATCCAATAACCGGAGATATCTTTGATTCTTTGTTATGGGAAACGGAAGAGGTCATTTACCTGGTAAAGCTTCCTAAATCGACATTAAAATCACCATCTGTTGAAGATGATGAAGAAGATGATTTCGAAGATGATTTCGATGCTGCAGATGCAAAAGTAGAAGAGGAAGATGACGTTGATGCTGATGACGACGATGATTCTTACGACGATGCTCCGGATGAGGCGGCGGATGAAGAAGACGAAGATTAATTCAATCGAATACTAAAATCGAAACCGTTGGTTCGTGAATGGACGAATGGTTTTTTATGAAGGTGAGAGAACAACAACAAGAACTGCAGGATCAGCCTCAGGCTGATGAAAAAGCACTTAAACGCAAGAAATGGCTTAAGCGTGCCGGAGTTGCCGGTTTTTTGTTTTTCCTGATCAAAGGTCTTGTATGGATAGTTGTAGCACTTTTCGCTTGGAAAGGCTGCTCGGCATAGAAAATAACATTAAAAAAAACAGGCACGCGATTAATCACGTGCCTGTTTTTTTGTCGTATAATTTTAATCGTTCAATTTCAATACAGCCATAAACGCTTCCTGTGGAATCTCCACTTTACCAACCTGGCGCATACGTTTCTTTCCTTCTTTTTGTTTTTCCAATAACTTGCGTTTACGGGAAATATCACCCCCGTAACATTTGGCAGTTACGTCTTTACGTAATGCTTTGATTGTTTCACGAGCAATAATCTTTGCACCGATTGCTGCCTGAATTGGAATTTCGAATTGCTGTCTCGGGATCAATTCTTTCAATTTCACACAAATTTTCTTTCCAAGGTCGTATGCATTGCTGCGGTGAACCAATGCGGAAAGAGCATCCAATTGTTCGCCATTCAACAAGATATCCATGCGGATCAAATCGGATTCCTTATACCCGATCGGATGGTAATCGAAGGATGCATAACCGCGCGAAACGGATTTCAATCGGTCGTAAAAGTCAAATACAATCTCTGCCAAAGGCATTTCGAAAGTTATTTCTACACGATCCTGCGTCAGATAAACCTGGTTTTTCAACTCACCGCGCTTCTCAATACACAAAGACATAATTTGTCCGATGTACTCTGACTTCGTGATGACCTGCGCCTTGATATAAGGTTCTTCAATACGATCCAAACTGGAAGGATCCGGCAATTCAGACGGATTGTTTACCAGCATTCTCGCTTCCGGATCACGGGTTGTATAGCAATAGTAAGAAACGTTCGGTACGGTAGTGATTACCGTCATGTTGAACTCGCGCTCCAAACGTTCCTGGATAATTTCCATGTGCAGCATCCCCAGGAACCCACAACGGAACCCGAAACCAAGTGCAGCAGAAGATTCCGGTTCGAATACCAAAGAGGAATCATTCAACTGCAATTTCTCCATGGAGTAACGCAATTCTTCGTATTCATCGGTCTCTACCGGGTAAATTCCGGCAAATACCATTGGTTTTACGTCTTCAAATCCTTTAATCGGAACTTCACAAGGGTCTGCAGTAAGGGTAATCGTATCTCCAACCTTTACTTCTTTAGCCGTTTTAATTCCCGAAATAATATATCCAACATCACCCGCACGAACTTCCTTCTTCGGACTCAGGTCCATTTTCAGAATTCCTACTTCGTCTGCATTGTAATCTTTTCCTGTATTTAAGAAACGAACTTTGTCGCCCTTTTTGATAACACCATTCTTAACACGGTAATAAGCGATGATTCCTCTAAAGGGATTAAACACCGAGTCAAAAATCATGGCCTGTAACTGACCTTGCTCATCGCCTTTCGGAGAAGGAACCCGCTCGATAATTGCCCTTAAAATATCATCCACACCCATTCCCGTTTTTCCTGAAGCCGGAATAACATCTTTTGGATCGCAGCCTATCAATTCCACAATTTGATCGGTCACTTCTTCCGGATTTGCACTTGGCAAGTCCATCTTATTTAAGATTGGGATGATTTCCAGATCGTGCTCCAAAGCAAGGTAGAGGTTGGAAATGGTTTGTGCTTCAATTCCCTGCGTAGCATCTACAATCAATAGAGCTCCTTCGCAAGCCGCAATAGAGCGTGAAACTTCGTAAGAGAAATCCACGTGTCCGGGAGTGTCAATGAGGTTCAACACATATTCCTGCCCTTCAAATTTATAGTTCATTTGAATGGCATGCGATTTAATTGTGATCCCGCGCTCACGTTCCAAATCCATATTGTCCAAAGCTTGCGCCTGCATATCACGATCAGAAATAGTTCCAGTTGTTTGCAACAAACGATCAGCTAACGTGCTCTTACCATGGTCGATGTGCGCGATAATACAAAAATTGCGGATATGCTTCATGGCGCAAAGATAATGCTTTTTTCTTCAGTTTTTGTGAGTGAAAAGCGGGTGTTAAAATCTTCTTGCGCAGAGCGAGTCCCGGAGTAACCCGATGTGGTTTCGCTTGAGTTACCGGATTAAAGTCAAAAATCCATGTCCGGAAACCGGCGCCTGATTTGCAAAGCTCACTTCATAGGTGTAAAAATAAACACCGTCCGAAACCGGCTGACCATTTTCTTTTCCATCCCACTTTTCATTCAGACCGGTTAATTCCTTTATGCGATTTCCCCAACGATTCAAAATAGTGACGTGAATACTTGTGGAACCGGGGAATGTCAGGAAAAACTCATCGTTAATCCCATCTCCGTTGGGAGTAAATGAATTAGCGAGAATGGGGTTTTTATAAGTCGTATCGGGTTCATTCGTTGAACCGAGAATGGTAATATAAATGATACTCGTATCGGAACACTCACCGTTAATGGCTGTCAGTATCACAGGATAGATTCCGGGCAGATTGAATGTTGCAGAGACGATTTCGTTGACATTGGTTGTGCTGGTTGCTAAATTAGGGGCAAATTGAAAATGAAAGGAAGTTGCATTTTGACTGGAGTTGGAGAAATGCACCGTTAATCCCGGTGAGCCAATGGTTGAATCCAAAGCTGTAAAACTTGCAATGGGTTGTTGGGTGCAGTCTGTGGGTTTCCAGGTTATTCCGCGAAGATGGGTTCCATTGAATAGCGAATTGGGAGCCAGATTGACAGTTTGCAGGGATCCTCCAGTAGCAGAGCATTTATTTACAATATAAGTGCCGCTGCCCCGGGCAATAAAGATCTCGTTGTCTTTGACTGTCAGATCTGCCATGGAGTAATAAGGAGCCTGGCACAACAAAACGGGAGGATTCAGGAAATTTAAATCTTGTTTGAAAATGCGGCTGTCCGAGTTTACCGTGCAATCAAAATAGAAAAGCCCTCCCTGTTCATCAAATTCAATGGCATCCGCTTCCGACTCAAGTGCATTGGTTGTAGGATGACCGAAAGTTCCAATGATTTGACCCTCCATCGTAACCAGGTTTACCCGGACCAATGTTTCCGAACAATAATCTCCTTCCGACGGCCCGCCATTCAGGCTGACAGAAATATACAATTGATTGTTTTGTGGGTTAAAGGCAATTCCTTCCATGACAGAAATCGTATATCCTGGAACGTTTACAGGTCCTAATGTGGTGTATACACCGGTTTCGGAAATTTTAAAGAGCGAGTTTCCCAAAGAAAATTCAATTCCGTAATAGCAATTTTGAGACTCACTCCAGTCAAGGCTAAACGGCTCGATAGCGGGAAAATTGGTAATGTTTAAATATGGACTCACTCCCCCGTTATTCTTGTTGACTTTGTAGAGCTGATGATTTGCCAAAACAATGAGGGAATCATTGGCAGTTTGAGCATATCCAAAAAGCGTCAGGAAGAATAAAATTCCTGGAAGGATTTTTTTCGGATGGAGAGAAGAAGTCATCATTATGCGAAAGAAAGAAGTAAGTGTAAGGGGTTGATCTGTTGCTAAGTTACTGTTTTATTTTAAAGATTTACAGGAATGGAGGAAATGGATTTGCCGGATGCATTAAAGCGTTGCAAACCGCAGTATGGTTTATTCGTTTCAAGAATTGGAGACTAATTATACGGTAGACTTGTCCAAAATCGTTTTCACAATTCCCTGGATACGGTCTGCCATTTCATCGGTCGGAAGATCGTTATCATCTGTTCCGAAAGGGTCTTCGATTTCTTCTGCCAGGATCTCGATACTGACCAGTACATAGAAAATAAAAGTGGCAATGATTGCAGAATAGTATCCGAAATTCACCACAAAGGCAAAAGGAAGTGTGACCACATAAGTAAAAATGAACTTTTTGAAGAACATGGAATAAGAATAAGGAATCGGAGTGTTTTTGATGCGTTCACAGGCACCTACACAATCCAGGAATCCGTTCAGGTTGCGATCCAGGCGCAGCACATCTTCTTCCGACAGAACTCCGGTTTTCTTCAGGTCATTCAGACGTTTGTACATGAGTTCCACGATCCCGGAAGGAATGTGGTCGAGATTTTCAAGAAATGTTTTTTCTTCCGGAGTGAGATCCAATAATTCAAAATTGGTGCCGTCACGCAGGTGTTCTTTGATACACAGGGCAAAATTCCCAATGTGTTTACCAAAGAAATGATTGTCTTTAGCAGACAATTCCAAAGCGGTTAATTTAACGGCAAAATTTCGGGAATCGTTGACTAATTGTCCCCAATTTTTGCGGCCCTCCCACCAACGATCGTATGCGGTATTTGTTCTGAAAACCAATAGAAGCGATAAGACAAATCCCAAAATGGAATAAACGGCAAATAATTTCTCCAGGACGATGGCATCCGCGAAAAAATGGATCTCAAAAAATGCAATTCCCAACGTAAAGAGGAAGATAAAGATCAACTCCTTCCAAAGAATAGTGAGCGTATCACTTTTTGTGAGATGAAAAATTAATGTGAGCCAGCTTTTAGGATTGTACTTTATCATTTGTTGATTTGAATAGCAAAAATAATCAATTTTGGCACTAGGATAATTTTCCGGGGAAAAACGCGTTAATCTGCACGGTGGATAAATCCGGATAACTGACAGATCCGGTTTTACCCTTTATAAATACTACAATCAGTGATTTTTTCGTCGATTGAGCAATAGAATTTGGCTATTGCCTAATTTGGGATAAATTTGCAACTCTTAATTGAATCGAGATATGGAAGAAGGCAGCAAGGTAATGCAGGAACAACGAATGAATCTATTCGTTACATTATGGGCTAAGCGTAAAATATTGATCATCGTTACTGCTGCCGGACTGGTAGTTTCTACGCTTGTTGCTTTCCTGATGACCCCTTTGTATCGATCAACTGCCATCGTATTCCCTGCGGCAACCAGTACGGTATCGTTCTCTGAGCAGCGAAATGCAAAAGCTTCCTCCATGGACTTCGGTGAAGAGGAACAGGCCGAACAATTGATCCAAATCCTGCAATCTTCCAAAGTGCGCGATAAAGTGGTTCAGAAATTCGATCTGATGAAACATTACGACATTGATGATTCGGACGCGAACAAACACTACAAATTGGTAAAGGAATACAACAGTCATATCTTGTTCGTACGCACACGTTACGGTTCCATTCAAATTGATGTATTGGATAAGGACGCGCAACTGGCGGCCGATATGGCAAACGAAATTGTGGATTTGATCGATACCGTTAAGAACGAAATGGTCATGGAACGTACCGTTCCGGCTTTTGAGATCAACAAACGGAAGAAAGAGCAATTGGAACGCGATAAAGAAGCGGTTTTGGATCAATTGGATTCATTGGCATCTTTGGGAGTTGTTCCCTTGGAAGGTCGTGCAAACCTATTCCAGGCTTATGTGGAAGCGAAGAATCCGGCGGATAAAGCAGATTTCAAAAGACGTATTGATATCAACCTGGAGTTCGGGGCGGTATTCGACGGATTGGAATACGTGCGGAATGAAAAGATCATGAAACTAGCAGACTTCGCCTTGTCATACGAACAGGCTGAATCGGATGCAAATACCCAGTTCAATCACAAGTTTATCGTGGAACGGGCGGTGAAAGCAGACAAGAAAGACAAGCCGAAACGATTGATCATTATGTTACTTGCCACCTTCGGGACGTTTGTGTTTATGGTCTTCTTATTGTTAATCCAGGACAAGATCAGGGAACTTCGCAAGTTGTCTTAAGCGTGGCTTTTTTAAGGGAAAATAGTTTAGTATTGATCCTCGGACTGGCGTTTGTCGGTTTGCTGGGTTACGGATTTTGGTTCGATAACGAATACATTCCGCTCATTCCCTATGCTTTAATTGTCCTGTTCGTTGCGCTGTTTTATACGGAGTACACCTTCTTTTTTATCCTGGCCGCAACACCCTTGTCTATTAATATTGAAGAATATACAGACAGTTTCGGATTATTTGTGCCAACAGAACCACTGCTCTTCGGAACGATGATCCTCTTGCTGATCCAAAACCTCCGGTATCCGGTTTTCCCGGCCTATTTACGGAATTCGCCCATTGTTTGGATGGTTGTGTTCTACCTCGTTTGGGTCTTTTTCACTTCGATTACCAGTGAGAATACCACGACCTCCTTAAAATTCCTTTTAGCGCGCCTTTGGTTCATTATCCCGATCTTATTCTACGGAAGTTCGGTTTTCTATGAGCCGAAAAAAATTCGTTGGTTCCTTTGGTTGTTCCTGTCTGCGATGATTGTAGCGATAACGTATACCATTTTGGTGCATGCATCCTACCGTTTCGGGGAGAAGGAAAGTCACTGGGTGATGTGGCCGTTTTTTAAAGACCATACGATCTATGGTGCTTTGGTGGCTTTAGTCGTTCCTTTGATCTTCTCGTTTTACTTTTCAAGGAAACACAGTGCTTTGCTGCAATTTATCCTGATCGGGTTCATGGTCATTTCTCTTTTAGGATTGTATTTCAGCTATACCCGCGCAGCCTGGTTAAGTGTATTTTTAGGCCTGGTGATCTGGCTGCTGATCCGCTTCAAAGTAAAATTCTCCTGGATTGCCGGAATTACACTGGTCGTTGGGCTCTATATCTGGGTTTCCTGGGATGCTATTCAACAGGACCTGGCACGAAACAAATACGAACATACCACCGAAGAATTCGGAGAACGTTTGCAGAGCGCAACCAATGTGACTACAGACGCTTCCAACCTGGAGCGTATCAATCGCTGGAACTGTGCTGTTGATATGTTCAGGGAACGTCCCTGGGTTGGATTTGGTCCGGGAATGTACTCTTTTGAATATGCGCGTTTCCAGCGACCGGAGAACCTGACGATCATTTCCACCAATTTCGGGAATATGGGAAATGCACACAGTGAATATTTGGGACCTTTGGCTGAAATGGGCTGGATTGGAATGCTGAGTATGCTGGCAATCGTTGCAGCCATTTTTTACGAGGGAATTACACTCTACAATAAATGGCCGGAAGAAGACCGCGAAATAAAAACCTTGTTAATGGGTTTCATTATTTCTCTGTCGACCTATTTTATTCACGGATTCCTGAATAATTTTTTAGATACAGATAAAGCAGCTGTTCCTATTTGGGCAATGTGTGCTATCTTTATAGCTTTAAGAGCGCGACTCAACCATATGGAGCGCCAAAACTCAAAGTAATCCTCCATGTTTACAGGTATTATCGAAACGCTTGGAACCATCCGTGCGATTGAAAAAGATCAAAGCAATGTTCATTTTACGGTAGAATCTACCATCACACACGAATTAAAAATAGATCAGAGTGTAGCGCATAACGGCTGCTGTCTGACGGTCGTAAAGCTCGAAGGGGATTCCTATGTGGTCACAGCCATTCAGGAAACGCTGGAAAAAACCAACCTCGGAGACCTGGAAGTGGGTTCGAAAGTGAACCTGGAGCGCTGTATGCTGCTGGGCGCACGCCTCGACGGACATATTGTCCAGGGGCATGTGGATACCACTGCAACCTGTGTTTCTGTGGAAGACCTGAACGGCAGCTGGAAGTATACATTTCAATACGATTTTGACCAGCCAACCGTCGCAAAAGGATCTATTACTGTCAACGGAGTGAGTCTAACGGTTGTTGATTCCGAGAAGGGATTATTCTCAGTCCATATCATTCCTTATACCTATGAGCACACCAATTTCCATGCGTTCAAAGTGGGCAGCAAAATCAATCTGGAATTTGATATTATCGGGAAATACGTAGCCCGCTTAATGGAGCAACAG
The DNA here is from genome assembly GCA_946478775.1 of uncultured Flavobacteriales bacterium. The sequence continues at coordinate 9,174 of CAMLDR010000088.1, read as the reverse complement.
AAAGCTTAATGATTTGGTAACACGTCGATTTAAATCGATTTAGTAGTTGTTAATCACCTGTAAATCAGATACTAATTTTTTTACTAAAATTTAGCTTGTTTCGTTTGAACTAGAAAATTTTTAGGAAGATAGCTTCGTCTTTTCATACCTTTGGGAAAAATTTCAAAAATGAAAAGACTTTTACTAATACCTATTTTATTGTTTAGCGGTTTTGGGTTTACCCAAATTTTAGATCAATTTAATTATTCAAACACTTTGGATGCGAACAGCTGGTCAATACACAGTGGAGCATCTGGGCCTATTAATGTGTTAACTACAGCGAGCGATAATGGCTCTAGCTTGTCATATTCCGGGTTGGCGACCTCTATCGGAAACCGCGCTACACTAGTAAGTGGAAATGCACAGGATTATAACAAGGCTGTAACTGGGATTTCAGGGACCGGGTATTTCTCTTTTTTGTTAAAGGTATCTAACTCTTCAGGCTTATCTGCTTCAGGAGAATACTTTACCGGATTTAGTACTACTTCAGGAACTTCCGGCGTTACTATTTTTGGGCCAAGAGTTTTTATTAAAGCTGGATCAGTAGCAGGAACATTTAATTTGGGTGTTCAGAACTATACCGGAGGTTCACCAACTCAAACATATACAATGGATTATTCTATTGGGACAACTGTTTTGGTGGTTGTAAAATTAAATACGACAACGTCTCCTTATACAGCTGCCTTATTTGTAAACCCCGTACCAGGAGCAGTTGAACCGACACCTACGGTTACGAATAATTCAGGAACACAAACGACATTTACCACTTTCGGCTCTGTTTTCTTCAGACAATCAGGAAGCGCATCTTCAGGAACAGGAAACTTGGAAATCGACGAAATTCGTGCCGGTTCAACATGGGCTGATGTAACTCCTGCGGGAGCGGTTTCTTGTAATACAACCGCTACAATCTCCCCTTCTGTTTGTCAAACGTATACGGTTCCATCCGGTGATGAGACTTATATGGCTTCAGGAACATACATGGATACGATCCCGAACGCAGCAATGTGTGACAGTATCATTACGATCAACCTGACAATCAAAAACAATACAACCAGTACTATTTCTCCGGTTGCTTGCGGATCTTATGTGGTTCCTTCAGGAGACGAGACTTATATGGCTTCAGGAACATACATGGATACCATTCCAAACGCAGCAATGTGTGACAGTATTATCACGATTAACTTAACGATTACAGGATCGATTACTTATTACGAAGATTTTGATACGGACGGATTTGGAAACGCAGCTGTTTCGCAGGTAGGTTGCGCACCGATCGCAGGATATGTTACCAATGACGATGATTGTGATGATACAAATGCTTCCATCGGTTTAGGAACAACTTATTATGCAGATACGGATGGTGACGGTTTGGGTGATCCAGCAGATTCACAAGTTAATTGTACTCAACCAGTAGGTTATGTAACGAACGATGACGATTGTGACGACTCAAACATTGCTATTGGTTTACCAGTGATGTATTATGTGGATGCTGATGGAGATACTTACGGAGATGCAAGTGCTACAGGAGTTTCTTCATGTACACCAATTGCAGGTTCTGTAACAAACAACACGGATTGTAACGATAACAACGTAGCGATTAACCCGGGAGGAACTGAAATTCCAAACAACGGAATTGACGAAGATTGTAACGGTTCTGATTTGAATACTTTGGGTTCAACTTTAGGAATGTATGAATTCCAGGGGAATACTTGTCCGTTGGTAACCGCATCTTTAAATGTAACGACTCAACCTGCGAACGCTACTTTTGGTCCGTACGGTGCAACAGGTGCATTAACTTGCGCTACTGCAAGCAATGTGTTCAATCATTCCGGATTTAATACTACTGCAACAGTAGATGTGAATCAGTATTATAGTTTTATGGTTACACCTGCAAACTGTTTCGGATTGGATTTGAACCGCATCATTTTCGGTCACAAAACAAGTGGAACAGGATTAACTCCTATTGCTCATTTGCGTTCAAGTTTGGATAATTTCGCTACAGATATTGCTACGAAACAATTGCCAAATGATTTGTACAGAACAGATACTATTAACCTGGGTGCTGCTTTCGATAACGTGACTGCTGCAATCGAATTCAGATGGTATGTTACTGAAATCGGTCAGACAGGATCTACTTACCGTCATGATAACGTAACAGTAATCGGTAACATCAATGCACTTCCGACACAAACATATTACGCAGATGCAGACGGTGACAGCTTTGGTGACCCTTTAGTTTCTCAAACAGCGTGTACAACTCCTGCAGGATATGTTCTTGACAATACCGATTGTGACGATACGAATGAAGAGGAATTCCCTGGTGCAGTTTGGTATGCAGATGTGGATGGCGACGGATTAGGTGATGCCGGATCTTCTCAAACAGCTTGTCTTCAACCTGCAAATCACGTTTCCGACAACACGGATTGTAATGACAATGACGATCAAATCGGTGCGGAAGAAATGTACTACGTGGATGCAGACGGTGACGGATTCGGTGATGCGGATGCTCCGGGAACAGCTTCTTGTACTGTAATCGCAGGATCAGTTACAAACAATGAGGATTGTGATGATTCGGATGAAGACATTAACCCAAGTGCAACGGAAGTATGCGATGGTTTGGATAACAACTGTGACGGGAATACAGACGAAGGATTCACACAAGTTACTTACTACGAGGATGCGGATAACGACACATACGGAGATGCTTCTTCTTCTGTAATGGATTGTGTTCAGCCAGCAGGTTATGTTACAAACGACGACGATTGCAACGATACAAATGCAGCAATCAATCCGGGAGCAACAGATAACACCGGAAACGGAGTGGACGAGAACTGTGACGGAGTGGACGGAGTTTTGGGTATCGAAGAATCAATCCTTGCATATTTGAATGTATTCCCGAATCCGGGAACAAGTTCTGTAGTATTGAATATGAACAACGGATGGAACGGGATCCAGGTAACATTTGCCGGCCTTGACGGTAAAGAGATTGCATTGACCTCCGTTCAGAAATCTGCAAACGAATTGGAATTCAATACCGATTCATTGGTTTCGGGAGTTTACATCATTCGATTGACTTCTGCTTCAGGAACTGCTTTGGTTCGCTGGGTGAAGAATTAATTGTAAAATCAACAAATAAAAAAGTAGGGGCGCGATTAATCGCGCCCCTACTTTTTTGATGTGAATGCGCTTTTGGAATTTTACCTTTTGCCTTTTGAATTCCCTTTCAGTACCTTTGCAGGAATGGAGCATATTATTTACAATGTTACAGTGAGCCTGGATCCGGCTATTGAGCAGGATTGGGTGAATTGGATGCGAACAGTTCATATTCCCGAAGTAATGGCAACCGGTTGTTTTCTGGAAAGCCGGATGTCCAAAATGAACGAGCAGGAAGACGGAGCATGCACTTATGCAATGACCTATGTGGCTTATAGCCAGGAGCATTTGGAAGCGTATCAAAAGAATCACGCTGCAGCTTTGCAGGTGGATCATAAGAAAAGGTATGAAGGACGTTTTGCGGCTTTCAGAAGCACATTAAATGTCATTCAACACTTTCAGCATGAACGTTAGAGCAAAAAAACATTTAGGACAACATTTCCTCAAGGATAAAGGTGTCTGTAAACGCATTGCAGAGCAATTCAAGCATCATCAGGGTGTGAAGACGGCTATTGAAATTGGTCCCGGAATGGGAGCTCTGACAGAATATTTATTACAGGACAAAGAAACAGAATTGCACGTAATGGATGTGGATGCGGAATCCATTGAGTACCTGAAAGTGCATTTCCCGCAGTTGGAAGGCCGCATTGCATTTGGAGATTTCCTAAAAATGGACCCGGCAACGATTGTGGGAGACGAGCCTTTTGCAGTAGTAGGGAATTTTCCTTACAATATCTCTTCGCAGATCCTGTTTAAGTGCATCGACCTGAAAGACCGTGTTCCAGAAATTATGGGAATGTTCCAAAAGGAAGTCGCACTGCGTGTTGCCGAAAAGCCCGGAACGAAAGTGTATGGAATTTTGAGCGTTTTGCTTCAGGCATATTACGATATTGAATACTGTTTTACGGTTGACGAACACGTGTTCGATCCTCCCCCGAAGGTGAAATCAGGAGTAATCCGCTGTACGAGAAACAGCCGGGAGAAACTTCCCTGCGACGAGAAATTATTCAAGCAGGTGGTTAAAATGTCGTTTAATCAGCGCCGTAAAACGATCCGTAATTCCATTAAGGCATTGCTGCCGGAAAGCTATGAAGAAAACCCGATGCTTCAGCTGCGCCCGGAAAGATTGGGTGTGGAAGAGTTTATCGAATTGACGAACTGGATTGAAAAACACCGGACGAACGCTTAAATTATTTTGGTGAATACTTGTTTTGCAAGTGGAGGGAAATTTGTTAAATCAGATCGGTTTCTACACGAGCGAGTGTTTCTTACCCACTTTAACATTTTCTGTGATAACTCCGCATTCACCCTGATATAAAGGGTTTTCCAACAAAAAACACCCCGAAATTCCCAATTCTGTGAATAAGTAATTGTTACCATTGATGCTTTTCGTTTTACTCGTCTGAAAATTCGATTATTTTTGTGCGAATTTCAAAAATTACGTTGCGATGTCACAAGAGAAAACAAGATACTCAGATAGTGAATTGGAAGAATTCCGTCAATTGATCAATGATAAGTTGAAAGAAGCGAATATCGATTACGATATGCTGAAGGGATCTTTGTCAAATGACAATCATGGTACAGATGATACGGGCCGAACTTTCAATATGATGGAGGACGGATCTGAAACATTGTCTCGTGAAGAAGTAGCTCAGTTGGCAGCTCGTCAGGAAAAATTCATTGAAAACCTGAAAAATGCCTTGACGCGTATCGAGAACAAAACGTATGGAATTTGCCGTGTAACCGGTAAGTTGATCCAAAAAGAGCGTTTGAAACTGGTTCCGCATGCTACTTTGAGCATCGAAGCTAAAAACATGCAAAACAAATAAGTTGAAGAAACAACTCTATATCGTTTTTATAGCGGTATTCTGCATATTGCTGATTGATCAGGTAACTAAAGTTTGGGTTAAAACCACTTTTAATTATTACGATCCACCTGTAAATGCAATTGGTTCATGGTTCCGGTTATTGTATATCGAAAACCAGGGAATGGCATTCGGGACCACTTTTGGAGCCAGTATCTGGGCCAAATTGGGATTGAGTATCTTCAGGATCTTTGCAAGCTGTGCAATTGCATATTATTTTGTGAAGCAATGGCGTAGAGGTGCTAAAACAGAATTCCTGTTAGCAATTGGATTGGTGTTCGCAGGTGCGACCGGAAACCTGATCGATTCCATGTTCTATGATTTCATTTTCCCTTATGATCCGTGTATCGGGTTCAATCACCTGGAAGGTTCGGGAAATTGGTCGGATTGCGGGATTGTAGGAAAATACGAAACACGCCACACCGGATTTTTATTGGGAAATGTGGTAGATATGTTCCAGTTCAATGTAGAATGGCCGTCATGGGTTCCTTGGTATGATAAGGACGGAGACAATCAGATCTTCCCGGCTATCTGGAATGTAGCAGATGCTGCAATCAGCATCGGAGTAATGATGATCATTTTCAGACAACGAAAATATTTTCCCAAAGACAAGCAAGGTGTAAAAGCACAGCCGCGTTGAGATTTGAGCAGCTAAATTAGTATTGAAACAAGTAGGGCAGTACCGCACGTGCGGGATTCCTCCCCTACTTGTTAGCATAGCCCAAAGTTTTTTAAAGGCGTGATTCCAAATCTAACTTTATCACAACTTCTCTGACTGATTTTCCATGAAAAGAAGTGTTTTTTTATTCGGTTTTCACGTAAATTTCGAGCTCTACTTCCCTTTCTTACAGTTTTTGTATCCCAAATTGATTTTCATATCTTTGAGATTATGAGTACAGCAGATTTAAAATTGAACCTGCATCAGTTGATTGATGGAGTTTCGGATAATTCCGTTTTGGAAGCGGTTTACACCTTGCTTTCAAAAGCGACTGCAAATCAGGAGGATTGGTACGATTCACTTTCAGAAAAAGAGAAAGCTTCTATTGAACGTGGTTTAGAAGATTTGAAGAATGGGCACACATTAACACATGAAGATGCTATGAAACGAATTTCTGACAAGGTTTCCCGTTTAAAAAATGGCTAAAAACAAGATTGTTTGGTCAAAGGAAGCATTAGATGCTTTAGATCAAATTTTGGAATATGTTTTTGAAAAATGGGGAATAAATCCTGTTATAGATCTGCAAAATGAAATTGAGAGATTAATAATCGCAATTGGAAACAACAAAAAATTGTGCCCTGATTCGAAGATAACAGGACTTAGAAAATGTGTATTGTCAAAACAAACGTCCTTAGTTTATAAGATTGTGAAATCTCAATTGGAAATCGTAACATTTATAGATAACCGAAGCAAGCATTCCTATTGATTTTTCAAATTTGTAGATTAAGGGCAGTCCCGCACTTGGGGATTATGCCCTTATCGTTTACTATTTCCCTGTCGACCAAAGTTTAAACAACTTTTCCTGCTCGGGACTCATTTCTCGGATGATCTCTATCAAGTTATACAAGGTTCCTTCTTTGAATTTCGCCGGGAAAGTTAAAGGCACTTGTTTCCCTTTTCGTTCCACATGGATGGTAATCATGGTTCCCTCAGCAACCAGACTGCCGTCTTCGTTTCTATAAGCTTTTTTCAATTCCTGGTAATCAACGATATCTTTTGCTTTTAGACCGAAGGCATTTGTTGCATCTGCTTTTTTAATGGCAACTTTCCCGTTGATGATGCGATTATCCGCAGTGACTCCATAATCCTTGTCGTTTAGAAAATGAGCCGGAACAGTTCCCTTTTTTGATTTCGCGTACTCAATACCAATTGTTTTAAAAGATTCTTCGATCGCCAATGGGGTAGTTCCTTCCACATATTTGGTGAAGAAAACCTTTAAATCCGGATGAACAACAGATACAAACTCATCTATAAAAGCGTCTTCTTTGAAGGACCGATTGCTTCCGTATCTGGCGCACAATTCGAAGATAACTGTTTTCAAAGTTTTGGATCCTTTGGTTAGACGCATAATTTCAATATCCAATAACATCGCCATAATTGCTCCGCGCTCATAAACCTGCGCATATTGATCGGAATAAGGTTTCTCAAAGACGTTTGCGCTCATGACCGTAAAGGGCATATTATCCGGATAATCAGCGGCATTCAGTATTTTGCCCTTGATGTTATTTTCGATCGTCGATTTTACCGAAGTCAAACCACCCTGCATAGCAACAATCACCGAAAAGTATTCAGTAGTTCCTTCGTACAGCCACAGGTGTTTCGACATGATGGGTTTGGTGTAATTGAATTCGCCGATAAACTGGCTGTGCAGGCTCAACGGGGAATAAATGTGCATGAATTCGTGGATTCCCGTTTCATAAACCATATCTGTATAGCTGTTATGACCAAAATCAGGCAGGAAATAAGAGGAAGAATGTCCGTGTTCCAAAGCACCGAATCCCTGGCCTCCCAAAGATCTTCCAAGCTTTATTTTTTCGAAAAGCCCTAATTTTTTCTCACCGCTGAAAACGGCTTCCAATTCCCGGTAATCTTTCACAAAATTCAGGAATGCATAATTATCAACGGGAAGTTTTCCACCCACAAACTGATCAATGGCAATCATTGCCGAATCGATCTTATGCTTGATGAAATAGGCCGATGAATCGATTCCTTCGTGGTAGGAAGCGATAATGACATCTGTTCCCTGTACGCGGATCGTTTCTTCTTTTTCCTGGGTGAACAAAATGGGGTTGTCAATGAGATCATGGTAATTCTTACTCCAAAAAGCGACCAGATCGTCTGTTTTTGATCTTTGAATGAGTGTTGTAAAGCCATGCAGGTTTTTAGGTTTCCGGAACACGATGTTGTATTCGTTGTTCCATTCCAATCCGAAATACCCGAAAAGCCCCCCGTTATTGATGTAGAAGTATTTTCCCGCTTCGAATCCGGTGCCGGCAGGTTCAAAGATCTTGGTTTTGGGATTCTTTTCTTCCCAGGAATCATCTGCCACATACTGCACTTTTGCAATGTCGTTCCCGGGAATTATCACAAAAGTATTGTTTCCTTTTTTCTTCACTTTCAGCGCTTTTCCTGCAGAATCAAAGGCTTTAAACTGAGTAATGAACCTGCCGTAATCCAAAACAGCATAAGTTCCCGGTACGGTCATGGGGAAATTAAAAACAGCGGTGTCATTTCCCTTGTACGCTGTGTTTAAGGTGATGGTAAGCCGGTCTTTTACGCAATTCGTAAGATCTACCTGGTAATTCATTTTTTGTGAGAATGCACCAAATGCCAAAGCGCAGGGTAGTAATAGAAGGATTAATTTCATAAAATAGTAAGATTGATTAGTGTAGTTATAGTAAAGCCAATACCTTCTCCACATCTTCGGGAGTATCGATATTCGGTGTTTCGATTTCTGTTTCTACCACTTTGATAGCATAGCCATTGTACAACCAGCGCAATTGTTCCAATGATTCGATCTGTTCCAGTTTGGTTTCTTCCAATTCACTTAATCGGAGCAGCACTTCCGAACGGTAAGCGTACAATCCGATGTGCCTTAGAAAAGGATACATTTTCAGGGCTTCTCCTTTTGCATTGGCAAAGTTCGGAATCGGGCTGCGTGAGAAGTAAAGAGCGCTGTGATCCTTATCCACCACCACTTTGATGCGGTTCGGGTTCAGAATATCCTCCATTTCGATCTTCCTGGAAGCAAGTGTCGCAATTTGGACTTTCGGATCGGTGAAGGCTTGCAGCAGCTGGTCCAACTGACGGGCATCCACCAAAGGTTCATCTCCCTGGATATTGATCACCACATCGTATTGTTCCGAAAGGCTTCTCACGATCTCGGCGCATCGGTCCGTCCCGGTAGGATGTTTGGCATCCGTCAGCATGACTTTTCCTCCAAAACTTTTTACTGTTTGTGCAATGCGTTCATCATCCGTTGCAACGATCAGATCCGTCAAAAGAGCAGACTTGGCAGCCCCTTCAGTCACCCACTGAATCATGGTTTTCCCTTTAAGATCAATGAGCGGTTTTCCCGGAAAGCGGGATGAGGCGTAGCGCGCGGGTATGATTCCTAAA
>CAMLDR010000087.1 GCA_946478775.1 uncultured Flavobacteriales bacterium | reverse complement strand
TTTCCTGATCGAACATGTGGTTTACAGCATTACTTCCACCACCACCAACACCAATTACCTTGATAATTGAAGTTGTTCCTTTTGGCAAATCGAATTCCATATGCTTTTCTTTATTGTTGTTATTGTTGTCCTTTTCATAGGCCGTTAACTGATGATAAATCAATTCCGGCTAATTTACTATTACTCTTCCTCTGCGAAGAAATTTTTACTCTTTGTTAACAAAGTATCAAAGAAACTTCCTCTCATTTTTGTAGAATGTCCTTTTACCTGCCCCGTTACAGATTCCACCTGTTTTTGCGGAACGTCATTCTCAAATCCTTTCATCACCAATCCGATACCCGTAGCATACATCGGAGATGTAATTGCTTCGATCGTATTAGTAGATGCCAAATGCTCTGTCGGAAGACCAATTCGCGTAGTCATTCCTGTCATGTATTCAAATAACTGCGTGATGTGTTTCAACTGAGAACCACCACCTGTTACAACAATACCTGCAATCATTTTTTTCTCGTATCCTGAATTAACGATTTCATAGTGAACGTGCTCAATGATCTCTTCCATACGGGCCTGAACAATGCTGGCCAAATTACGAAGTGTAATCTCTTTCGGATCTCTTCCTCTCAATCCCGGAATGCAAACCACCTCTGTTTCCAGGCTTTCAGAAGCCAGGGCCGATCCGAATTTCACCTTCAATGCTTCCGCATGACGGCGAAGAATCGTACAACCTTCCTTGATATCATCTGTGATCACATTTCCACCGAAAGGAATAACGGCTGTATGGCGAATAACTCCTTCGTGGAAAATCGCCACGTCTGTCGTTCCACCACCGATATCCACCAAAACAACTCCGGCTTCTTTTTCTTCATCATTCAAAACAGCATCAGCGGAAGCAATCGGCTCCAAAATGATATCCTTCACCTGAAGACCTGATTTATCCACACAAACTTTAATATTCTTCGCTGCATTGATCTGACCGGTTATGATATGGAAATTTGCTTCCAGGCGAACCCCCATCATACCAATCGGATCGATAATTCCCTGTTCGTTATCAACAATATATTCCTGCGGAAGTACGTGGATAATTTCCTCCCCCGGAGGCATTACCAGTTTGTACATATCATCGATCAATGCATTGATATCCTTTTGGGAAATCTCTGTGTCGGGATTGTTTCGCGTATAAATTCCTCTATGCTGTAAACTTTTGATGTGCTGACCGGCAATTCCCACATTCACTACACGAATGATCAAATCTGCGTCTACACGGTTTTGAGCTTCTTCCACAGCGGACTTAATGGATTGAACTGTTTTCTCAATATTGGACACGATTCCTCTGGCAACGCCCAGCGACTCGCTTTTACCCATGGAAATAATTTCAATTTTGCCATGTTCATTTTTCGTACCAACCAAGCATGCAATCTTAGTTGTTCCTATATCCAATCCAACTACAATCTTTTTTCCCGCTGACATAAACTCTCCTTATTTTTTCAACCCACCCCGGCGACAAGTGCCAGGGCTAAATTTGACCGTTTTGACAAAAGATTAAGATTTCATCTTGCTAATCTCTGTCTTTATCGAGCAAAAACCTTTACATATCGATGTTTTGGTTCTTACCTATAATACGGTATGTACAAACTTAAATTTTATTTTGCCGCGTTTTCCGTGAATTTAGAATACTTATTAAACAAGTGTTGTTAATAAAGATGGTCGTTATTTCGGGTTCAAAATCGGGCTACAGCCCAGCAAAACCAACCATTTCAACTATATTATTAATTATCAGTATGTTCACGTTTTAGAAATAAAAAATTAATTTTAACTTTAAAGGTGGCGAACAAACCCCAGTTACCATGCTAAAACGAAACTTACTCTACCTGGTATTTTTATTCTTCACCTTGCAGTTGAATGCTCAGAAATCTGACGCACAGAGATTGGAAGATTTGAAAATCAGAATCAAGCAGGCAACTTACTACGACAGCTCAACCGTTTTCTCTCTTGGAAAGCAATGTATTCAGCTGGCAAAAAAATTGAAAAAAGAAAATGAGATCGGTTATGTTTACCAGTATTACGGAAGTTTCAATTACTATGCGAACAATATAAACGAGGCAAAAAAATATTACTCCAGGAGTATTGCTGTCGGAGAAAAAACAAAGGATCACAAACTGATCAATTCTACGAAGATCAGACTAAATTTCCTCATTTTAGACCAGGACGTACTGCAAGCCGAGGATGGTTTCAGGAAGTTGCTGATTGATGCTAAAAAAGGCCACTACATTGATAACCAACTGGAAATACACAACGGATTCGGGATCATGTACGAAGCCCGGTTGATGTATGACAAAGCCACGGAAAGCTACCTGAAAGGACTGCGTATTTCGGAAAAACACAACAAAAAATTTGCTACAGGATATTTGTTGAACAACCTGGCACTACTCAAGTTGAAGGCAAAAAAATACGAAGAGGCAAAAAAAGACCTGGAACGTGCCCTGATCCTGTCAACAGAAACCAATGAATCGCGCCTTCGCTTGAACGTGCTGAACAACCTGGGACTGGTTACGCATGAAATAAAAGATTTCAAGGGCTCGATTGTCCATTACAAGCAAACGGTTTCAGAAGCCAAAAAAATTGGTTTTCCAGCCGGCATCCTTGCTGCATACATCAACCTGTCTTCCTCCTACCTGGACAATAAACAACTCATTGAAGCTTCCAAAAGCAGTGATTCAGCGCTGGCAATTGTTCAAACATACCGCGATCCGCTATTCCTGATCAATGCCTACATCATCAGGGGAATGGTCTCTACCGAACAAAAAGATTTCCCCACAGCAAAACGCTGCATTGATTCCGTTCAATTTTTCCTGAAATCATACAACGATCCCAATTTCAGAAAGGAATTAATCGCTTTACAGTCTAAACTGGCATCTGCACAGGGAAATTTCAAACTGGCTTACGAACTGGAACGAAAATTCAGCAGTTTATCGGACAGTATTCGCGAATTCTCGAACGAGAACGAACAAACGAGATTGCAGACAATTTATGGAAAAGAGCGGCTTGAGAGTGAACTCACGGATTCCAGGCAGCGGAATAAAATCCTCCGTACCAAAAGTCAATTAAAGTCCGCAAATTTCCGGTTTATCTTCCTGGTCATTCTTTCAATATTCATGCTTGTATTGGCCGCAATTTATATTTACAATGTTCGTAAATCCCGCAAAATAAAATCCGTCTTTTCGCAAAAATTAATTGAACAAATTGACGAAGAACGCTCCCGGATTTCCAAAGACCTGCATGACGACATTGGTCAAAGTTTGGCGGTAGTAAAGTCGAAGCTGAATTTATTTACCACCGGAAAAATTACCCAGCTGGAAGGTGTAGACACGGAAATCGGCGACATCTTAGAACAGACGCGGGTCCTGAGCCACCAACTTCACCCCACGGCTTTGGAGAAAATCGGACTGGAACGCGCATTGAATTCAATCATTGAGAAAACACAGGCTGCAACTGATATGCTCTGCAATTTTGATTTTGAATTGGATGGAAAGGAATTGGATCTGAATACCAGTTCACAAATCTACCGCATCATCCAGGAATGCATTTCAAATACAATCAAGCATGCACATGCAAGTGCTTTGAAAGTAAGCGTAGAGCGAAAAAACGACGAACTAATCGTTCAATACAGAGATAATGGAATCGGCATTTCTGATTCACAGCAAAAACTTGGATTGGGCCTTTTAACCATACAGGAAAGAACTGCAATTATAGGCGGCAAACTGGAACTAAAAACCGGTACTAACAAAGGAATTTCACTCACAATAACCATCTAAATGAAGGTAATTTTAGCAGACGATCATCCTATCTTCAGAAGCGGCTTAAAGTTCCTTCTCGAATCATCCTTTGATCATGTCGAAATCCAGGCATACGAAAACGGTTCCCAGGTAATGGAAAACATCCCATCATTCAATCCGGACATTGTATTGCTCGATATTGACATGCCTGTAATGAACGGACTGGAAACCTGCTCGGCCATCCAGCAGCAATTTCCGGGTTTAGCCGTTATAATACTGTCTATTCATAAAACCACAGACGTTATTAAACTGGCATTTTTTAACGGAGCACGGGGTTACCTGATCAAAGACAACACTTCCGAAGAAATTGTAGAGTGCATTAATTGGGTAAGGGACGGCAAAACATACCTGCCGCTTGTTCTGAGAAATCAGCATGATAAGCGCGAATCAGATCCTCGCATGGAACTCATCACGGATGAAATCAATTCATTAACACCAACAGAATTAAAAGTATTGAAACTGGTCAGTAAAAAATACTCCAGCAAGGAAATTGCCAACTTGCTTTTTGTTTCTCCGAAATCCGTAGAAAATTACCGCTCAAGAATCTGCAAAAAACTAAACCTGGACGCCCGGAACAACAGCCTGATCCTGTGGGTCATGGAGAATAAGTTTCTCCTTGATTCAGACCAGTTGAAGTAAATCCCAAAAATATTCAAGTACACTGAGCGCAGTCGAAGTGTGAACTATTGAACATTCCATAAAACAACAAAGAGATCCTACTTTCATAAAATCTCTTAGCTTCGGGACATAGTTGTGTGCGTATGTTCTCTGTTAGTAGTAAGTAAAGTTATAGTGGGGTAATCCTTTAGCGGACATTTAATAATGAAAGGCGTACTTCAAAACGCAACTGCTCCCACTGGAAATATCAATCGTCGTGCAACGTGAATATAACCAGTAGGAGCGTCTAAGTTGCCTGCAACAATTCAAATTGATATCTCTCCATTTTCACTTCTAAAAAAAGAAGCGTCCACTACCAAGTTGAATTATTTGCTCATGTTGTAACGTAATATCTTGCTGTGTCACAGAACTAATACACAACAGTAGAAAAAAAGTAGTAGTAGATTATTACGTTCCATCTATGCTCTTGAATAATTACTTTCAGTATCTATTTATGTAGCAAATCTAGTCTACCAATATTATATAATAAAGAGGGCTGCCCCCTCAAAAAAAAGTTACTAAACTTTAGTGAGGTTGAATTTTAACAAAATTGAAGTGATTCCGTTTAAAAACGAACGATTACAGGCTGTCACGCAGGTAAGTACACACCACCTGGTTGCGGTATTTGAGGTTGATGATTTTGTATTTATTCCATCCAACATAGGGCAAACCATGCGCGTAGAAAACGACCAGCTTTTTTAACTTTTCGCTGATGTCGCGTTCCGTTGGAGCAGGCCCCAAAACAATTCGCTGCGCGCCCACTCTCGGAATCAGCACAAAATCACCCCATCTATCCCGATGCACCTGGCTGATTTGAGCACTTAAGAACGGATCTTCGTGGATGACTTTTGCAATATGAAAAATCTCATCCAGACTGCGCGCATTCTTTAATTCGGGATTGGCTTCGATATCACTGACAAGCAGGGTATCGGATTTATCTTTGATATTTCCGGTAAAAACCAAAATACGGGCAGTAAAATTAGGTGTCGGATTCATGGTCGCCCCTTTTGAATCTATATAAAAACTTTCACCGAATTGATTGAAGATACGGGCATAAGGTTGTCTTACTTTCAGCTTGATCCCCCAATTTCCTCCCAATTGCTTGAAAACATCCACTTCTTCCACTTCATGCATTTTGCGAATATTTTCTTCAATTGCACTTGTGTTCAGATTTTTCATCAATTGATTGGGATAGAAGAGATTTAAGCGCTTCAGTCGGACCAGTAATTCGCTTTCTGTTAAAAAGGCATTTTCATCCACAACAGAAATAGAAATATTGGGATCCTGAACGATTGCCTCATCCTGATTTTTGCGCGCCAGGAACAGCACCGCAATGATGACGACAGCAAACAATGCCCAGGCTGCTATTTTTAGTTTCCCTTTCAAACTAGTTATTTTCCAGTATTCTTTTCAGTTCAGGAACGAGTCGATCTATGTCTCCCGCTCCAATAGTCAATATCACTCCCTCCTTGATAGAATTCGCGAATTCCCGAACCTGCTCCGGAGTTTTCAAACTTGCTTTGGCACCAATTTTCCGAACCAGCTCATCGCTTGTAACCCCAGGAATAGGCTCTTCTCGCGCCGGATAAATCGGCATCACAATCGCTTCATCCAATTTTGAAAGTTCATGGACGAATCCTTCTTCGAAATCCCGGGTACGCGAGAATAAATGCGGCTGAAAAATACCGACAATCTTCTTATCCGGATAAAGTAACCGAATGGAAGAAACGAGGGCTGCAATCTCCGTAGGATGATGTGCATAATCGTCAATGTAAATTAATTGCTCTTTGCGTACCTGGTATTCAAAACGTCTTTTTACTCCTTTAAAATTCTCCAATCCGGAACGAATCTCTGCTTCGGAAAGTCCTAATTGCCTGCACATGGCCGCAACTGCCAGCGCATTTTCTGCATTGTGAATTCCGGGAAGACCTAAAACAATCCTTTTCCAAATATCGTCTCCCAAATGAAGGTCCATCAAAAACTGACCGTTTTCATACTTCAAATCCGTTCCATAAACGTCCGCTTCCGGCTCATCAATGCCGTAAGAAATTCCTTTGAATCCCGTTTGGTGAAGCGGAAGTCCGTATTTATAAATCAACAAGCGATTCTCCTGATGTTTGTCCGCATATTCCTGGAAACCTTTAACAAACGATTCGGTCGTTCCATAAATATCCAGGTGGTCCGGGTCCATTGCTGTAATAATACTCGCATAGGGTTTCAAACGCAGGAATGAGCGATCAAACTCATCTGCTTCTATGACCGAATATTCAGCTGACGGATTGACCAATACATTGGAATTAAAATTGGAAGAAATTCCACCCAAAAACGCTGAACATTTCAAATGCGACTGACTTAAAACATAAGCCAGCATGGTTGAAGTGGTCGTTTTTCCGTGTGTTCCGGCAACACCAAGTCCTTTGCTGGTCTGAGTAATCAAACCCAGCACCTCACTGCGTTTTAAAACCCGATGGTTTTTCTTCACATAAACCAACTCTCCCATAACCGCAGGGATTGCAGGCGTGTAGACAACCAATGTGGATTCCGTATTTTGGTATTCGGAAGGAATCTGTTCACCTAAATCCTCGAAATGAATGGCAATTCCTTCTTGTTCCAGCTCATGCGTTAAAGGCGAAGGCGTTTTGTCGTAACCGGCCACATCAAAGCCTTTCGTCTTGAAATAGCGCGCCAGGGCCGACATCCCGATTCCGCCGATGCCTATGAAATAAAAGCGTTTTACGTTGTCCAATTCCATTTTATATTACCATTTTGCGCGAATGCGATACCCTTTTGTACGGACACGATGCTTCGCGTCCCTACCACACCAAATTTTCAATCACATCCACAATATCTGCTGTTGCGTTTGGTTTTGCCATCCGCTTGATCGCAACGCGCAGTTCATTCATTTTATTTTCATCATTCAGGACATCGATCGCCCCCGAAATCAATTGTTCTTTTGCCACATCGTCTTTGATCAGAATGGCCGCCTGATTTTTCACCAAAGCCATTGCGTTCTTTGTTTGATGATCTTCAGAAACATTCGGAGAAGGAACCAAAATAGTTGGTTTTCCTACGATGCATAATTCCGAAATGGATAAAGCTCCCGCCCGCGAAACGATGACATCTGCAACGCCGTAAGCCGCATCCATTCTACTTATAAAATCCGTCAAATAAATCGGCGCTTTTTTCCGGATCTCCACTTCTTTTTTCATGGCTTCGAAATAATATTTTCCGCATTGCCACAAAACTTGTGTGTTTGAATCTGCCAGTTGGTCCATTCCATGAAGAACGCCTTCATTCAAAGTCCGCGCACCCAAACTTCCACCCATCACCAAAATCGTTCGCTTGGCCGGATCCAATACCGGAAACTCTTTGAATGCCTCCTCTTTGGAGATAGACGACCGATTCAATTCCTCCCGAACCGGATTCCCTGTTAAACGGATCGTTTGAGGCGGAAACACATTTTCCAGACCTTCATAAGCCGTACAAACCGCTTTCACCTTCTTAGACAATAAGCGGTTGGTTTTTCCCGGGTAGGAATTCTGTTCCTGGATCAATGTCGGAATTCCTAAACGCTGAGCCATTTTCAGTGTCGGGCCGCTGGCATAACCTCCAACTCCGATGACCACTTCCGGCTTGAAATCCTTTAGGATATTCTTTGCCAAAGAAAGGCTCTTCAATAATTTAAAAGGAAGCGCCAGATTTTTCAGCGTTAATTTTCGCTGTAAACCTACAATCGGCAAGCCCACGATTTGATACCCGGCTGCAGGAACTTTTTCCATTTCCATTTTTCCTTCCGCACCTACAAAGAGGATCTCTACATTCGGATTCCGTTTTTTAATCTCGTTGGCAATTGCCAGGGCAGGAAAGATGTGTCCACCTGTTCCACCGCCCGATATCACTATTTTCTTTAATTCTTTCATGCAAAAACAGGTTCAGATTCTACAGAAATTTTTTCTTCTTGTTTTTGAGCAACTCCCTGCACAATTCCAATTGCCACACAAGCCATGATCATGGCTGATCCTCCCATTGCCAGGAAGGGCATATTTTGACCTGTAACCGGAAAAATGCCCGTGCAGACCATCATATTTACAGCTGCCTGGGAGAGTAATAAAATTCCGATTCCCAAACAGACATAGGTCTCAAAGAGCTGCTCGGACCGGAGGGCTATCCGCATAATGCGGTAAAGCATAATGAGGTAAAGCAGCACCAGTATAATGGCTGAAAACGATCCGAATTCTTCCACAAAAGAGGCGAAAAAGAAATCGGCATAAGCTTCGGGAATAAACTCTTTTACCTTGCCTTTTCCAATACCCTGGCCAAATAAACCCCCGGAATAGATTGCCTGCTCCGCACTCTTTGCCTGCAGGTTTCCGGGTGAATCGATGTCGTCCGCATTCTCATACCGGTTGGTTATCCGATTCATCCAAGTTTCGTAACGCGGTAAGATGTTCAGATCGGGCAAAGCCTTGTGCAAACCAACCGCCATAACGAAGAGTAAAATTCCGGCAAAAATGACTGAAAAGAGTTTGGAAAAAGGAACTCTTCCCAAAAAGAGCAGCATAAAGCAGATCATAAACAGAATGGCAGCCGTTGAAAAGTTATCCTTAACAATCAACCCACAAATAATAACTATCGGTGCCATTACCGGTAAAAAGCCTTTTTTCCAGTCATTCATCTCTCCTTTCTTCTTGACCAGCATTCTTGAAACGTAGATCAATAAAGCAAGTTTGGCAAAATCCGAGGACTGAAAGGTCAATCCCACAAACGGAATCTTCACCCAACGTCCGGCTTCATTTACTTTCGTTCCGAAGAAAAGCGTAAAGATCAGCAAGCCAATTGAGCCGTAATAAATGATTTTGGACATTTTGGAGATAAACATCGGGTCGCGCTTGTGCACCCAATACATTGCCAAAACAGCCAGGAGTATGTATACAAAATGCTTGAACAAATATTTAAATGGCGTTCCGCCCTCGATCTTTACCAGGATCGGGACAAAACTGTAAACAGAAACCAGGGAAAACCCAAGCAATATGAATGTGATCACCCAAATTACCAAATCTCCTTTAAAGTGTTTTCTTAGAAACTGTACCATTTTATTTATTGATGTAGCTTAACAAAATGCTCGAACACTTCCATTTTTGTCTTCCATTCATTTCCCTGAACGGTAAAGAGCAAAATGTGTCTTGCCTGTTTTGTCTGTTTCAAAATCTCCAATGCATCCTCCAATGATTCTGTTCCCGTTACCAAAGGCATTTCGGAAATTATATCGGACGGAATAGAAAGTTGCGGATTATCGAACTGTGCACACCATTGAACAGCGCGCAAAGTTTCGGGATCCACCTGGGCCATTTCCTGGATGTTCAGTTCATTTGCCAGCCAGAAAACGGGAAACGGAAAGGTGGAAATTGTTGCAGAAAGTTCAACAACCGAAGGTTTGTACCATGTAAACACATCCATTCCCCACAATTTGCCCAATGGTCTCAGGGTCATTCTCTCTGCTGCATCCAGCGACTCTTTCCGAGCCTGAAGCAGTTGAGATTGCTGATCAACCTTTTTAACTTCCATAATTCAACCTTTTAAAGTGAACGAACTGCCTCTTTAAATTGATTCCCTCTGTCTTCGTAGTTTTCGAACAAGTCAAAACTTGCACAAGCCGGCGATAACAAAACTGTTTCGTCCTTTTTAGCCAAACGGTACCCGTAAGCCACAGCTTCCATTGCAGAACCTGCTTCCACGATTGTTTCCACATGACCTGAAAAAGCATCCATGATTTTTTGGTTGTCTTTTCCAAGGCAGATAATTGCTTTTACTTTTTCTTTTACCAATTCTACCAATTCGGAGTAATCATTTCCTTTATCAACACCTCCAACAATCCAGATCGTTGGCTGCTCCATGCTTTCCAACGCAAACCATGTTGAGTTTACATTAGTTGCTTTGGAATCATTGATAAATTCAATACCACACACTTTGGCAACAAATTCCAGGCGGTGTTCCACATTTACGAAATCGGCCAGACTTTCGCGCACGATTTCCTTGCGAATATCAAGGATTCTTCCCGCCAGCCCGGAAGCCAGTGAGTTTTGGGTATTGTGCTTACCCTTTAATGCTAGTTCATGTATAGACATAGTGAATTGATTGTTAAAGTTTATGATGAGTTGTTTGTTTGCTGTATATGCTCCTTCTTCAAATTCCTGCGTCAATGAGAAAGGAAGTTTTTTTGCCGGAATAGCACGTTTTTCTATTTCGGCCAGTATGGTTTTATCGTCCGCGTTATAGATGAAATAATCATCCGCCGTTTGGTTATTTAAAATCCGGAACTTCGAATTCACGTACAATTGCATGTTGTATTCGTATCGGTCCAGATGATCCGGGGTAATGTTTGTCAGAATGGCAATTTCTGCTTTAAAATCTTCCATGTCGTCCAATTGGAAAGAGCTCAATTCCAACACATAGATCTCATTCTCTTCCAAAGCCACCTGCTTGGCAAAACTGTATCCGACATTTCCAGCCAATCCGACCTTCAACCCTGCTTTTTTGAGCATATGATGAATCAGCATGGTGGTGGTTGTTTTCCCGTTGCTTCCGGTAATACATACTTTTTTGGCCGCGGTGAAATAACCCGCAAATTCGATTTCAGAAATCACCTTGATCCCTTTTTCACGAATGGCTTTCATCACCGGTGCTTTCTCCGGAATTCCTGGAGATTTGATCACCAAATCCGCCTCCAAAATGCGCTCCATGGAATGTGATCCCTGTTCCCACTCCAATTGATATTCATTCAATTCAGCCTGAAAAGAATCTTTGATCGTTCCGAAATCTGAAACAAAGACTTGTGCACCCTTCACTTTTGCAAGGATAGCAGCACCGACACCGCTTTCGCCGGCGCCCAAAACAAGGACTATTTTGTTTTGAATGTTCATTAACGCAGTTTCAGAGTTACGATGGATATCACAGCCAGGAGTATTGCCACAATCCAGAATCGGGATACGATTTTCGCTTCATGCAATCCCTTTTTCTGGTAATGGTGATGCAGCGGGGCCATTCTAAAAATCCGACGCCCTTCTCCAAATCGTTTTTTGGTGTATTTGAAATAACCCACCTGCATGATCACCGATAAATTTTCGACCAGGAAGATCCCGCAAAGAACCGGAATCAACAATTCCTTTCGAATCGAAATTGCAAATACCGCGATGATTCCTCCAAGGGCCAAACTGCCCGTGTCTCCCATGAAAACCTGCGCCGGATAACTGTTGTACCACAAGAAGCCGATACACGCACCAACAAAGGCCGCAATAAAGATCACGAGTTCTTCCGCATACGGAACGTACATCACATTCAGGTAATCCGCGAAATGCACATTCGAAGTCACATAAGCCAATACAGCCAATGCAATTCCTGCAATTGCACTCGTTCCGGTTGCCAGTCCATCGAGTCCGTCTGTCATATTTGCACCGTTCGAAACGGCAATGACCACAACGATCACAAAAGGGATAAACAATGCCCAACCGTATGATTTATCAATATCACCGATCAACCAGTTGTAATTAAACTCATTGTTCTTTACAAATGGGATTGTGGTTGTCATGTCCCGCGTCACAATCCATTTGGAAGGAATCGTATCAATCACATCTTTCGAATGCTGATGCGTTACAAATGATTCGCCAGCCTGTAAATGATAGTTTGCAGCTACTTTTTTATGAACTTGTACATCCGGGTGGAAGTACAAGATCGAACCAACAATGATTCCCACTCCGATCTGACCGACTACTTTGAACTTTCCTTTTAATCCTTCCTTGTTCTTTTTAAAGACTTTGATGTA
The DNA here is from genome assembly GCA_946478775.1 of uncultured Flavobacteriales bacterium. Next base: position 5,410 of record CAMLDR010000087.1, on the reverse strand, counting down.
GTCATCTATGAAACCGATTACCCCCAGCCAAACCGTTGCCAGCAACATCGTGAAGACATATACATTGTGCAGCTTTGCAAAGAGAATTGTCGGGATCAGGATAGCAGAAAGAATAATCAATCCACCCATCGTTGGAGTACCTGCTTTTTCCAATTGACCTGCCAAACCTAAATCACGAACCGTTTCACCGATCTGCTGGCGGCGCAGCAGGTTAATCAAACGCTTTCCAAAAATAATGGACACGATCAATGAAGTTATCAATGCCATTGCAGCTCTGAATGAGATGTAGTGGAAGAGTCCCGCTCCCGGGAAATCCATTTGTTCTAAATAATTGAATAAATAAGTCAGCATTATTTTTTCAGTTTAGTAAAGTAATTTTTTACCACCTCGAAATCATCGAAGGGATGTTTCACCCCGTTGATATCCTGGTATTTTTCATGTCCTTTTCCTGCAATCAGGATAATATCTTTTGGCTGCGCCAGGGAAACCGCTGTTTTAATGGCCTGATCCCGGTCCAAAATGGAAAGCACTTTCATGGTTTGGTGCGCTCCGACACCAGCTTCCATTTGTTTCAGAATCTCTGCAGGATCTTCTGTTCGCGGATTATCTGAAGTCAGAATGACCTTATCGCTCATTTCGCATGCTATTCGAGCCATTTCAGGTCTTTTCAAAGCATCTCTGTCGCCGCCGCAACCCACAACCGTAATCACCTGTTCGTTTCGCGTGCGGATATTTTCAATGGTCTTCAATACATTCTCCAAAGCATCCGGCGTGTGTGCGTAATCAACAACAGCCGTGATATCTGTTTCGCTTTTGGTGAATTGAAACCGACCATCGACCGCTTCCAATCTGCTCAAAACCGTCAATACTTCGGTAGAATCGGACCCCAGTAACTGGCTGATTCCATAAACTGTTGCGATGTTGTAGGCATTGAAATCACCTATCAGTCGCGTCCACAATTCAATTCCATTTACGGTCAAAAGCAATCCGCTGAAACTATTTTCCAACACTTTTACTTTGAAATCAGCGTGTGTTCTCAGAGCGAATGTGGAAATTTTGGCCTTGGTATTCTGCACCATCACCATCCCGTTCTTATCATCCGCATTGACCAGAGCAAACGATTCTTTTCCCAATTCATCAAAGAAGGTTTTCTTAGCCGAAATGTATTCTTTGAAGGTTCCGTGGTAATCCAAATGATCGTGCGTAATATTTGTAAACGCTCCGCCTTTGAAAACCAATCCTGCAATGCGGTGCTGTGAAATAGCATGGGAACTCACTTCCATAAAGCAATGGGAACAACCCTGAGCAACCATGTCTGCCAAAAGCGCATTCAAAGCAATTTGGTCCGGTGTGGTATGCGTAGAAGGAATAACTTCCCTGCCAATTAAATTCACCACCGTAGAAAGCAATCCCACTTTGTATCCCAAACCGGTATACAGATCGTGTAAAAGTGTGGTGGTGGTTGTCTTACCGTTTGTTCCGGTAATTCCCACCAACTGCAAAGACTGAGAAGGATAATCGTAAAACGCGTGTGCTAATTCCCCTAAAGCCAAAGCGGTGTTAGGAACGATCAGCAATGTGACATTGGCGGGAACGTCAACAACCCGTTCCGCAACAATTGCCACACAACCTTTCGCTATCACCTGTGGTATGAAGTCATGCGCATCTACCTGAGTACCTTTTACAGCAACAAAAAGCGTTCCTTCGGCTGCTTTCCTGGAATCAGAAATAAGCGCAGAAATGGACACATCAGCAGGTCCGACCCACTGTGTAACTTTCGTTGCTTTTACTATTTCACTGACTGTTTTCATTCCAATATTAATTCCATTAATCCTCCCGCAACCACTGGTGATCCGGCAGGAATTGTTTGTTTTACTACTCTTCCGCTTCCGCGTACATACACATGCATTCCCAGTCGTTCAATCAGGTAAACCGCATCCTTTGCTGTCAATCCCGATACACTCGGAACAGTTGTGGATGAAATTTTTCGGGGCACAATTGAAATATGCGACTCGGAAGTACGAACCCTTGACCATTCGCTGTAAGCATCCATTTGATAAGGCAAATGCAAGCGTTTCAAAACAACCAACAGATCAGTAATATTCCCGTCCTTGATCAGCGGCGCTTCATTGGAGCGTTTCTTCTCTTCATTAATCGCCTTGTGGTAATTCAAAGAGTTGGAATAAACTTTATTCGCAATGGCAGAGAATACTGTTCCCGAAACCGTTGCTCCGTAAATGTCTTTGGATGGAGCGGCAACAACTACAATACACGAATAAAGCGGCTCATCTGCAGGAAAATACCCTACGAAAGATGCCTGGTAAGTTTTATTCCCTTCTTCCCCGTATCGACCGTCCTCATTTTGAACAACCGCTGTTCCTGTTTTCCCGGCGATATCAAACAAGGCAGATTTCAAAGCACTTCCTGTTCCCCGTTTCACCACTCCTTTCAAGCATTCCTGCATCAAACGAAGCGTTTTATCGGAACATATTTTCGGACGAAGAACAATGGGCTTAAAAGTCTTCACAATGCGCTGTCCCCGGCGGATATGCTCAATAAACTGCGGACGAACCAAAGCTCCGTTATTTGCAACCGCGTTGTAAAATGCCAGGGTTTGCAAGGGGGTTTGTCTCACTTCGTATCCAATCGACATCCAGGGAACAGAAATTCCGGACCAGTTCTTTGTTCCCGGAGAAGGCAGTGTTGGTCTGGGTTCACCCTGAATAGCAACACCCAATGAATCTCCGATCCCGAACGTACGCAAGCGATCTATTAACACCTCCGGATCTCTGCGATACGCATTATTAATTACCCGGGCTATCACATTTGACGACAATTCAAAAGCTCTGCGAATCGTGATCCGGCCATAACCATACGGATTGGAATCTGTCAGTTTCAAATTGTAAAACTGGTATTGACCATCCGCATTCACCGTATCATCCAGAGAGATTTTCTTATCTTCCAAAGCCGCCATCAGGGAGGCCAGTTTAAAGGTCGAACCCGGCGCTTCTTTTGTACCAATTGCGTGATTGTACAATTCGTAATAATCACCGTCCGAAGCAATTTGCAAATTGGCCATAGCCCGAACAAAACCGGTTTTCACATCCATTACGATCACACAACCGCTTTTCGCTCCCTGGTTTTTCAACTGGCGGTATAATTCCGAGTGTGCCACCTCCTGGATTTCCATATCAATCGAAGTAATCAGATCAGCTCCTTCAATAGGTTCGCGAATCATTTTCCCGGTCTTTTTCCAACCCGAAGAGATGCGCTGTTCCACTTCTTCACCAGGCTCTCCAGCTAAAATCTCGTTGAAAGCACCTTCAATTCCAACACGCAATTCTTTTGAATTCCCATTATTCTGATAGTAACCCAGGGTTCTTTTCAGGATCTCTCCATGCGGACGTTTTCTCAAAATTGTTTCATCCGTATCGATCAATCCCCCTTTGTTCCTGCCTAAATTAAAAATCGGCAATTCTTTCAGGCGGTGTCTTTGCTCATTGGTTGCTTTCAGCTTAATGGTAATGTACCTTCTTTTGTTCGCCCTTCCTTTGCGGATGTAATTTTCAAAGTCGCGTGCTGAAGTTTCAGGAAAAACCCTACTCAAACCGGCACACAAACTCCCAATCTCCTTATCAAAGACCTCTGCATCAACTACAGTAGGATCCATGTGTATGTCAAAGAACGATACCGACGTAATCAGCGGCGTATAATTTCTATCCAAAACCTCTCCGCGACGCGGGTACTTTTTTACCGCACGGGTTGGAATCTTCTCTTTTGTTGCTGTGAACAACGAAGCACTTCCTTCAGACTGGATCATGATCGTCTTCACGATCACTACAATCAAGGCGATGAAAAAACCTATGTAAACCAGGTAAGCCCGCCACATCAAGTCTTTTTTATCACTCATTGTCTTTGCGCTTTAAACGGATTACTTTCACCGGATTGACCGTTTCTTTCAACCCTCTTTTTTCCAATGCCTGAACCAAGCGGTAACGGGAAGTCGATTCTTCCAAGCGAGCTTTATTCTCAATGTACTCTGCAGTTTTTGCATCTACATCTGCCTGCAGGTCCGTAATGTCTTTCTGCAATTGCTTGCCGTAATACCCTTTCGCCACCATGAGCATCAGGAGCAGTAAAATGAAGAAGATGAAGGTCAGATTGTTCAGCACAAAATCACGAGTCAAAATCTCTCCGTTCAAAACCTGGATCAAAATATTTTGTCTGCGCGGCTTTGAAGCTGCTGCAGGTTTAACCTTCTCCTTCGGTGTGGAACTGTTTTCCACCCTTGGTCTTTCTACTGTTTTCTTTACAGACTCTTTCTTCGGCTTTTCCTTTGGCATTTCCGTGGAGTACTTTTCACGAGACGATTTACCGCGCACAGCATCCATTGGATTTTCCTCCCGTTCTCTGTACTCATTTTCCATCCGCTACTCTTTTAGCAATTCTCAACTTCGCACTGCGTGCCCGTGTATTTCTTTGTATCTCCTCCTCACCCGGAAGAATTGGTTTTCTATTTATCTCCTCAAAAGGCTTCAACACCTTTCCGAAGAAATCCTTTTCGATCGATCCATCCAGATTCCCGCGTTTCATCAGGTTTTTGACCAACCGATCTTCCAGCGAATGGTAAGACATCACCACCAACCGACCCTCCGGCTTTAAAACTTCTTCTGTTTGCAGAAGGAATTTCTCCAGCACATCCATTTCCTGGTTCACTTCAATACGAAGTGCCTGAAACACCTGCGCGAAGAATTTATGATCCTTAAACTTCGGGGCAACCGGCATCAAAGCCTCCATTAGTTCACCCGTCGTTTTAATCTTCGCCTTATTTCTTGCTTTTACTAATTCAACTGCTGTTTTGAAGGGATGATCCAATTCTCCGTATTTCCGGAAAATAGCAGCCAACTGCTCTTCATCGTAAGTCTGAACAATTTTCGCAGCTGTAAAATCACCCGCCTGGTTCATACGCATATCCAGCAACTCGTTAGAACGAATGGAAAAACCGCGTTTTGCATCATCAAACTGGTGAGAAGAAACACCCAAATCCGCAAGAATTCCGTCAACAGTAGGAATCCCCATGGCACGCAAATGATTTTTAAGGAAAGCAAAGTTTGCAGCTACAAAATGAAAATTAGGAGCCTCCCATGCATTCGCACGAGCATCCGGATCCTGATCAAACACGATCAGCTGGCCTTTTGAAGAAAGTTTTTCGAAGATTGCACGCGAATGACCACCGCCGCCAAAGGTAACATCGACGTAAATTCCATCCGGATTGATATTCAATCCATCCAGACACTCCTGTAACATGACAGGCACGTGGTATGCAGCATCGTTATTCGTCATCATTCCCCAAATCACCCATTACTTCATCTGCCAAATCAGCAAAATCAGCCATGTTTCCATCAATCAG
>CAMLDR010000086.1 GCA_946478775.1 uncultured Flavobacteriales bacterium | reverse complement strand
TTTTATGCGGGAAATGCTTCTGTTGCCGGGTTGCTGAACACCTTCATCTTTGCCGCTGAAACGACCATTTCCGGAACCACTATCATTACAGTGGAAGTTACAGATGGAATAGATACGGTATTTATTACTCTTCCGAGCGTTACAGTTACAGAAACCCCTACGATTACACTTGTAAATGATGCTCAAATCTGTTCCAGTGAAGGAACAGTGGATCTGAATCAGTTTGTTAGTCCTGCGGGCGGTGTTTTCGATTACGACGGAACGGTTTACCCGAACGCTGAATTCAACATGATCGAAGAAGGTTATACCACCAATGATTATACAAGCTTAAATTACTCTTTATCTAACGGGGTTTGTATAGCGTATGATTATTTATACATTGAACTTTTCATATCTCCTACCGTAACTATTAGCACAACACCAACATCTTGTGGCGCTGCAACGGGAACAGCAGTTGCAAACGCAACGGGCGGAGCTCCTGTTTTAAGCCAAAGCTGGTCCAACGGTGTTACCGGAACGGCAAGCATTTCAAACCTGGCTGCCGGACAGTATATGTACTATTTTGTGGATACGAACAATTGTTCAACTACAGCAGCATTTTCAATTGACCCTGCAGGAGTCAGCATCAATGAAACGGTTACAAATGCGCTTTGTTACAGCCAGGCAAACGGAGGAATCACGATCTCCCAAACAGGTTTAACAACACCCGTAAATTACGTATGGACTTCCGGTCACACAGGAACATCCGTTACAGGTTTAGCTGCCGGAACCTATACTGTTTATGCTACAGATGCGAATAACTGCATGATCTCAAAAGCAATCACAGTGACACAACCTGAAAAATTAACATTCGAAGCCGGAGTAAACGTAGGACCAACTTGCGGTGCTTCTGACGGAGAAGTTGAAGTTTGGGGACAGCAAGGTGGAACAGCACCTTATACAACAACCTGGTCAAACGGTACAACAGGCGAGATCAATTCAAACCTGGCCTTTGGGATCTACTCAGCTACTGTGATAGATGCCAATAACTGCATGGCTATAAAACCGGTTTACCTGAGCGAGGATAACTCAGCAGATATCTCCGGACAGGTAATTCCTGCTGCTTGCGGTGGAAACGACGGAAAAATATTGACAGATGTATGGGTTTGGTCCGGAGATCCGGTTCAGTCTATTATCTGGTCGAACGGGGCAACTACAGAAGATCTGTTAGATGTACCTGCAGCAAACTATGTTTGTACACTGACAGTAGCAAATACAGGGTGTAAGGCGATCAAAGGATGGAATATTCCGGTAGTAAAACCATTGAGACAAGATCTTTGTATCATTACTGTAGACAGTGTAACTACCACAAACTTGCTTGTTTGGGAAAAAGTACAACCGGTTGGAATTGATTACTACAACATTTACCGCGAAACTTCCACTCAGGGAGAATACATTTTGATAGATACCGTTGAATTTGATAATATTTCGCTTTTCAATGATGTAATAGCTTCGCCATCTGAGCGCTCATGGAGCTACAAAATCGGTGCAGTAAACGTTTGTGGTGAAGAAAGCCCATTAAGCGTTGCACACAGAACAATTCACCTGGATCTTTTGGATTGGACAGGTGATTCTGTTAAAGTTAACTGGAATGCCTATGAAGGAACAACAGCATTTACAGATTACATCGTTTGGAGATTTACAACGGCTAACGGTTGGGAAGAAGCAGGAACTGTTTCCAACACGACATTGTCTTTCATTGATACGGTAGATTATTCCACTCCGGGATTGGACTATATGGTTGAATTTGAGTTAACAATTCCATGTTCTGCGGAAAAAGCACAGGATTTCAATACCGTAAGATCTAACCGTGAAAGAGGCCAGTTTGCTCCGGGAGAAGGAGTTGACGGGGCATCATCCAATAGTGTGGATGAAAACTATTTGAACAACATCGGAATGTATCCGAATCCAACTTCAGATAAACTGACTTTTGTACAGGACGGAAACGAGCGAGTGACTTATAACATCCTTTCATTGTCCGGTCAGTTGATGCAGACAAGCCAAAGCAGCCAGTCAAATACAGTTCTTGACTTAAGCACCTTGAATGCAGGTGTATATCTGGTGGAGCTGAAATTGAACGATATTAAAATCATCAAGCGGGTAGTTAAACTTTAAACTGCTCCAAGTATAACGAAGTAAAAGATCATTGTTCCATTCCGGTGCAATGATTTTTTTTCTGTATTATTTAATTCTACCATTATGAAAAAATTATTGTTCTTATGTATTTTGCTGGTAAGCCTTGCAAAGGTCCAGGCGCAAACATACGACTGGTCTTCTGCACTACCTGTCGACCCTTTTGTGAGTGGCGGACAGGTAAAATCAATCCTGTACCAGAATAAATTATACCATTTCAGTGATTCCATTGGGAACTACATCCGCGTTACGATGTACAACCCGGAAACAGGTGCCTGGAAATGGCTCGATGCTGAAGACACTTACATCTCCGGTATGACCCGAATTGAAGGGGAAGTAATCGGTAATAAAGCTTACTTCGTAACCGGTGGTTTTGGCGGTTTGTATGCACATATGTTTGATTTTACAACCAATACCATTGTCGGATATAACTCTCTGATTGCTACAATAGGACCAGGATCGTGGGAATTTAAAGCCGACCCGGTATCCGGAAAGATCGTGGTGATGTTTACTGAGAACACCAATACGAGCATTTGTACTTTCAACACCGGTACAAATACCTGGGATGCGGAATTCGGGGTCAATACCATACTCAATCCGGGCTTCAGTTTATCCGGGAAATTCCAGATCTATTTTTCATCCACATCCATCTATTACGGAATTTCGGGGGCAGGAATCAATCGCCTGGCAGTTGCACCCATTAATGCACCTTATTCCCTGAGCAATTACAATTCCGGCGGATCAAATGACGGACGATTAAAGGATAATACGGGAACCGACTTCATTAGCGGAAGCTACTTTATGGTTGGTAACGGACAAAACGCACCTAAAATCCTGATGCGCAACTACGGTAATCAGACAACCTATGAAAAGTCTCTTTCAGGAAATGCAAACGTACAGTTGAACACAGGAACAGATCCTGCTCTAACTTTCAACTTTGATACGATTCGCTCTGCTACCACTCAAAACTCCAGTTATTCATTCATCCTTTCCAACTTTAGTCCGGCAGGAAATGCTTCACTGGGAGATTCATACGTATTCAGAAAAGACTGGGGAACAGGAGATTGGGACACTTTGGGAATTCAAATTCCGCTCACGGCAGGTTTAAATAACCTGTTCATGACCTCTTTAGGCCAAAATGGCGAACATTTGGCGATCAACTACCAAAATGACGGGAACTACTACTCCAAAGTTTACAATACCCGGCCGGAAATCAATCAGCCTTCCATTGTGCCAACCGGGGGAACTTGTGCGGGGAATGACAACCTGATCTATCATGCCCTGGAGTTTTACGATGATAACAAGGATGGCCCATTAAAGATTTTGAACTTAAACGATATTAACGGCGTAGTCACCGCTATGACCGCAGAATTAATTTACTTTGACAACACGGTTTCTCCTGCGCTTACAAAATATGCTATCTACGGATACATTTCTTCCGGAGGCAATGCCAATATACAATTCCAGCTTTTCGACGGATACAGCATCACTCCTGTTACCCTGCCGGGAATTGTAGTCGGAACAACTTCTGCACCGGTGGTGAGTTTTTCTTCCAATCCTCTCTACTTGTGCAGCAATGACAATCTGATTGACCTGACAAACTATGTCAATTACTACGATCACGGAACATTCAGCCTGAACGGAAACCCTGTCGATGGAACAACCATAGACGGTACTGTTCTTTCTCAAACTTTTACAGGTGGAACCATCATCCTCAACGATGAGATTGATGGTTGTATGGTCATCGGATCTGCAACAGTAACATTCCCGGCACTCGGAAGCACTTCTGTGGTGTCTACTCCAAGTGCGTGCGGATCTGCTACAGGAACTGCTACCGTAACATTTAATCCGGGAGCTTCCGCTAACTACACCCTGGAATGGTCAACAGGTGAAACTGCTACTACCATTTCCAATCTGGTACCCGGACCGTATTATTACAGCACAACAGATGATTACAATTGTCACCTTACGGGCGTAACTTCCGTAGAAGCAGCCAATGTAAGCATTACTCCAACCATTACCAACGTTAGTTGTAACGGTGCAAACGACGGATCAATCAGTGTCACTATCGTAAATCCGAACGCTTATCAGTTCTTATGGTCGAATGGTTACGGAACACAAACCATTTCCAACCTGGCCCCGGGATCCTACTCTGTAAATGTATGGGATGTCAACGGCTGTCAGGTTTCAGGTTCTTACACAATTGCAGAGCCTGCTCCGATAACTGCTAACCTTTTTGGTACGGAACCATCCTGCGGAGCAACTGACGGAAGCATCACAGCTTCTGTTAACGCAACAGGTACGCCTACTTTTGAATGGATCGGTACAGGTCAGACAAGTTTGAATTTAACCGGGGTAGGTCACGGTTTGTATACCTTAGAAGTTACTGACGGAAACGGATGTATCAAAGAATTCACGCACCAACTGGATGACGAGTTCGCTTCCGACATCAACACAAGTATTCTAAATACGCAGTGTAATCAAAGCAATGGTGGAGTTACTGTGAATTTTACGGTTGATCCAAACGGCGGAAACCTGCCATACTCCTGGTCCTGGTCAAACGGAGCTACTACTCAAAGTAATTTCAACCTGGACGAAGGATCTTACACCATTAACGCTGTCAGCGGAAACGTGGCTCAGCCTTGTTACGCTTCAAAAACAGTTTTTGTCGGAACAAGAGCACCACTTGCTCAGCCTATTTGTTTGGTTACTGTAGATACGGCTACCACAACCAACTTAGTTGTTTGGGAAAGAACGGAAACTTCCGGTATTGATCATTACAATATCTACAGAGAGTCAGATTTAGCAGGAAATTACTTGTTAATCGATACCGTAAAAGCAGCGAGCTTATCTTACTTCAATGATGTGGTTGCTTCACCGATGAACCGCTCATGGCGCTATAAGATCTCAGCTGTAAATGCCTGTGGTGCGGAAAGTCCTATTTCTACAGCGCACAAAACCCTGCATTTGAATACGATCCTGGATACCGGAGACGGATCTTTTGATATCCTTTGGGATGATTACGAAGGATCAGGAAACGTAACCGGCTATGTGGTTTGGAGAAAAACGGACCAGGTTGGCTGGATGCCGGTAAACCTAACTCCTATAGTGCTTGGCACCTCTTTTTACAATGATACCCCTCCTGCAGGATCAACGGGTGTTGATTATTACATCGAAATGCTGACGAACTCAGATTGTACGGCAGAAAAAGCACAGGATTTCAATACTACCCGTTCAAATCGTGAGCGTGGTCAGTTTGCAACGGGAGAAGGAGTTGACGGTGCTTCATCGAACGGTATTTCTGAAAATGATCTGAATGAGATCCTGATTTACCCGAATCCCACACAGGGAGATGTAACATTTGTTCAGGACGGTAATGAAACACTGACCTATCGGTTCACTTCACTTTCAGGAAAAGTCGTTAACACAACTACCAGTTCAGCATCTAAAATTTCGATTCAATTAAATGATATTCAATCGGGTATCTACCTGGTGGAGATTAGCTCTTCCACTTCGAAAATCGTGAAGAGAATCAGTAAATATTAACTACAATGATTTAGCAAATGGAAAGAGGGGCAATTGTCCCTCTTTTTTTTACCAACCATTTATAGAAAGACCGAAAACACACAGAGAAAACTACAACATACGAGTCTCTTTAAAACCACCAATGATATTTGGTTACCTTTGCTAATTGTGAATTGCTAACATTAAAGTACTTATGAAAAAACTACTTACGCTATTAGTTGTTTTTCTTTCGACCTTTTCCTTTTCTCAGACTTGGAATTTTATCGGAAGTTCAGCCGGAATTGCGAATGCGACCGAAGTTGATATTGAGATATCCGCTAATGGCGTTCTGTTCATGGCATATATCGATTCGGACAACTCCAACAAAATTTCTGTTCGCCGTTGGAGCGGTACCGCCTGGAACCTTGTCGGGACTGCTGGTATTTCCAGTCCTAATGCATTTGATCTCGAGCTTATCATGCAAGGAGAAAATCCGGTTGTAGGTGCCAAAGTATTAACTACTATCAGTTCTACCACTTATGAATTTTTGGAAGTTTATGTACATAATGGTACAACCTGGAACGTAACGGGAGTGGGAACATACTTCTGGACCTATCATTCCAAAGACTTTGCTTTGAGTTGTAATGCTGCAAACGAACTATTCGTAACTTATTACAACCGCGAGTACCAAACTTTTTCAGAAGGATTAATTACTGTAAAACTTGGAACCGGTATTCAAATAGGAGGAGGAAACCTGGACGACAGTAATGAAGGATATGATGATGCTGTTTCAGCAATCTCCACAACGGGCAATAACCTAAAAGTAATCTTTGAAGAAGCTACCGTGGGAAGTCCGCAACTGACACGCTCAGAACTGACTACAAACAGTCATAGCGAAAGTTTTGTTGCCAGTGAAGGCTCTTTGAAAATGCTTTTGGAAAAAGGGCTTTTCTCAACCAATTATGCTTACATCAACCTTACCGATGACTCCAATCCAAAACTCATGTATTACGGTTTTAACGGAAGTGCCTTTGGAACCCCGTTAACCATCGCTACATCTACTTCCTTGTCCCAGGTCAGCGATTTTGACTTTGCCGGCCAGGGTACAAATACCTTTGTGTTCTATCGACAGGGAACTACCTGTTATTACAAACAAATTACCGGGGACATGGCTCCTTCCGCGCCAAGCACCATCACATCCGGCACTTTACTGGCGCCAAACAATGCTATTTCCCTATCCACCGAAACCATTTATGGAGTGCATGTAATTGCTTATATCAGCTCTGGTAAATGCTACGTGAAGGAATACGATCAGCCGGCCAATATCGAAGATTGGGACACTTTTGTCATGTGCGAAGGATCGGTTTTCAATAACAGTGCAAGCAACAGTATTTACCTACTGGACCCTAACTTCAGTCATGACAACATTTCCATGACCGTTACTTCTCAAAATGTTGCTATTATTCCAAATTCAGCAGTTTCCGTATCCGGATCGGGATTAAATTATTCCGCATTTGTAACGAATACCAATGACGTTACCAGTCCAACCACTGTGGATCTGGAATTTGAACTTTCTGAAAATAATATAGTTGTAGACACCAGGTTAATTTCAATACTGGTGAATCCCAAGCCGGTAATCACGTTCACAAACCCGGTAAATGAAGTTTGTGAGAATGCAAATCCGATTAATTTAAATAACTGGTCTACACCTAATGGCGGGACCTGGTCGGGAACAGGAATCCTCAATAACACGTTCTACCCTTCCTATCCTACAGGCTCATCCGTAGTCATGAATTACACCAAAACCAATCAATACGGTTGTACCAGCGCAAGCACTTTGCCAATTACGATCAATCAAACTCCGGACCTGAATGTGACTACAAATCCTTCAAACTGTAATCAGAATACAGGAGATGCTGCTGTTGCAATTACAAACGGGCAATCCCCGTACACCATTTACTGGAGTACCGGTTCCACCCAATCAAGTGTAGATGATCTTGCTCCGGGCCAATATTTAGTATCTGTAACGGATGCGAACGGATGTTTGTCTACTTCCACTTCCATGGTCGGGTCTAACGGCCTTTCTCAAACCGGCGTTCCCGTTGGTACAACTTGCTATAGTGCGAACAATGGATCAATTGATGTATCGGTATCCGGCGGCGCTGCTCCTTTGGTTTACGCATGGTCAAACGGTGCTGCAACACAGGATATCACCGGATTGATCGGCGGACCATACGAATTAACCATCACAGATGCTATCGGATGTGTTTCTACAGCAACTTATACGGTACAGGAACCTCAACAAATTATGTTGAACCAGATGACTGTGACACAACCGGCTTGTGCTGCAACAGACGGACAAGTAGCAGCTTCTTTCAACGGCGGAACGGCTCCGTTCTCTTACGCTTGGGTAAACGGACAGGGAGCAGCTGTGGGCACAAATAGTGCAACACTTACAAATATTGGTGCAGGAACCTACACTTGTACCATTACCGATGCAAACGGTTGTTCATTCAGCTCTTCCGCTTTGGTTTCCAATAATTTCGGACCAACAGTGGCAATCAATAGCATTACACCGGCTTCCTGCTCCAATAACGGACAAATCCAGTTGACAGTTATCTCAGGAAATCCTCAAAGCTATTTATGGACGAATGGTGCAACTACACAAAACATTTCGAATCTAAGTCCGGGGAACTATTCGGTTTCCGTAACAGGAGCTTCCGGATGTATTACCGTATTGGGAGGAACAGTAGAATCTACGCTTCCTGATCCGGTTGAAATTTGTTTGGTAACTGTAGATTCTGTTACAAATACCAACCTGGTTGTTTGGGAAAAACCAATTACAACAGGTATCGACCACTTCAACATTTACAGGGAAACTTCCCAGGCAGGTTTGTACCAATTGGTTGGTTCTGTTCTTTACACAGACGAATCTGTTTACAACGACCTGGTTGCATCTCCGAATGTTCGCTCCTGGAGATACAAAATCGCTTCTGTGGATGACTGCGGAAACGAATCAGAATTGAGCGATAATCACAAAACAATCCACCTGGTGATCAGCCAGGGATTGGGAGGTGACATCAACTTGTTCTGGGACAGCTACGAAGGGTTCAGCTATTCAAACTTTATAATAAAAAAACATACGGATGCGGATGGCTGGACGACCATTCAAACCATGCCGAATAACTTGTTTACTTACACGGATGGTAACGTAACAACAACAGATGGTTTGTATTATGTGGTAACAGTAAATTCTCCGAGTATTTGTAATGCGACTAAATCGGCTCAGGATTTCAACACAACCAGATCAAACCGCGATAACCGTCTGTCAACAGGACAGCCAAACTCGATTTCTGAGATGTTGAACCAGGTGGTGAATATCTATCCGAATCCTGCAAACAATGTCCTGAATGTGGATAACAGTTCAAGCCAGGTTATCGAGGCACGCATCCTGGATCAAACAGGAAGAGTTATTTCATCTAACACACTTGTTCCGGGACAAACGAAAATTGATTGTGGAAAACTAGCCATGGGAGTATACAACATCGAACTCCATTCACTGGGCGCTAAAACACTGAAGCGCTTTGTGATAGAAAGATAAAGAGAACATTAAAAGGGAGTTAAAAGCTCCCTTTTTTAATCACAACCAGTTGTCAATAAGTTTGATTCTTTCGCCGTGTAACAGATTTGAGAAAGAAGTACTTTAATAAAAATACTTCAGCATGGCTAAAAAGAATAAACTATTCGTATTAGATACTTCTGTACTACTACACGACCACGATGCGATCATGCATTTTGAAAGACACGATGTGGCAATTCCCATTACCGTTTTGGAAGAATTGGACAAGTTCAAGATCGGAAATGACACCAAAAATTTCTCAGCCCGTGAAGTAATTCGTTTCATTGATAGAATATCAGCAAACGGCGGCTTGCAGCAGTGGATCACCCTTGGGCCAAATTTAGGCTCGTTTAAAGTACTTCTCGATTCGCAGCCAAAAGGTGTGGATGCTGAAACTGTTTACGGTGTTGGAAAGAACGACCACAAGATCATCAATGCAACCCTGGCAGTAAAAGAACAGGAACTTAAGAAGGAAGTAATCCTTGTTACGAAAGACATCAATCTGCGGATCAAAGCAAAAGCACTTGGAATCCTTGCAGAGGATTATGAAACAGGAAAAGTACATTCCCATGATTTGGAGAAGACTTCCAGCTCTACCATTGAAGGCATTGAATCAGAAACCATCAAGCAACTATTCCTGAAGGGAACCATTGATGAAGACGGTATTTTGGGAAATCAAAAGGTAGCCAACGGATACTACATCCTTAAAAATGGAAAAAGTTCCGGTTTGGCCTATTTCGATCCGCATACGGACACGCTTCAACGAGTAGAAAAAGAATACACTTCCGGAATTAAGCCCAAAAACGCCGAACAGGCATTCGCCATCAATGCTTTGATGAATAACAACATCAAACTCGTGGCACTGCAGGGTGTTGCCGGAACAGGAAAGACCCTGCTTGCTTTGGCCGCAGCTTTGGAACAGCACAAACTCTTCCAGCAAATTATCCTTGCTCGTCCACTCGTTCCTTTATCCAATAAAGAAATCGGTTTCCTTCCGGGTGACGCTAAAGATAAGATCGGCCCGTATATGGAACCACTTTGGGATAACCTGAAATTCATCAAGTCCCAATTCGGAGAAAATGAAAAACGCCACAAGCACATTGTGGAAATGGAAGAAAGCGGACGCATTCTAATTACTCCGCTTGCCTTTATCCGGGGAAGAAGTTTATCCAATATCCTGTTTATTGTGGACGAAGCGCAGAACCTCACTCCGCACGAAGTAAAAACAATCATTACACGTGCCGGTGAAGGAACCAAAATTGTATTTACAGGAGACGTTCACCAAATTGATACGCCTTACCTGGATGAAAACAGTAATGGGCTGGCCTACCTCATCGACCGATTGAAAGGTCAGAACCTTTTTGCTCACGTGAGACTCGAAAAAGGAGAGCGTTCTGAATTAGCGAACCTGGCAAATGATTTGTTATAAGTTGAAACTTTAAGATGAAACCTGTTGGGGTGAGCACTTCAACCCATCCCGACAGGCCCAAATAGTGAATAATCAAATGAATAACTATATTTGACAAAAAAATCGAATAATGAAAAAAATAATCTTTCTATCCTTAATTACTCTAAGCACCTTTTCCTTTGCTCAAAAAGGCGGATCAAAGGTAGACGTAAGTACCGGGAAACCTTATGAAGTAGTAGATGCAGCTAGCAAACAGTATGTGACGCTTCCAAATGGAAACGTATTGTCAGTGAAAACGGACGGTATTGAAATTACCCTCCAGACTTTTGATGGTACAAGCGGTGATCAACTTAAGAAAAAGACTACTCCGGCTCTTAAAAAAGGCAGTAATCTTCAGCGAATTGTTCAAACAAGCGAGGGTGTGTTTTACTTATATGAAATGTACAATAGCAGTATAAAAGGTTTTGAACTTTTCAGTATGGAGATAGATGCTGAAGAATTAAGCATGGGGAAAGCAGTTTCCTTGCTTCAAACAAAACGTAAAATCACAAAAGGTGAACGTGATGAAGAAGGGGATTTCCCTTTATCATGGGGAACGGCAAAAGCAGGTGCTATGGAAGGGCTTACTTTTGTTGGCGTGAACTTTACGGTCTACCAATCATATGATAAATCTCATATCATGGTGCAATACCGTTTGAAACCGGAAACTAAGCGTGATGCAAAAAATTACGATGAATTAGGGTTTCATGTGTTTGACAAATCAATGAACCCGATTTGGGGAGGTGAATACAAAATGCCTCATACAGAAGCTGAGATGAATAACATCGCTTATACGGTAACATCCAAAGGTTTGGTTTACATGATCTCATACCTGACATCAACAAAGGAACTGGAGTTAATCACGGTTTCAAAAGAAGGTATTCAAACACACAAACTGGATGGAACAGACGGAACACTATTCTTCAACAGAATGCGTCTGATTGAAGATGCTGATGGAGACGTGATCTGTTCTTCTTTCTATGCTTCCGGGTTGGATTTCAAAGGAACTTTTTCCATGGGAATGAGTGCCACACTCGCTTTCATGGCTAATGGAATCTACGGATTTACCATTTCTCCGGAATTTGAAGTAAACGGCATCTATAATATCGAATTCCCACAAGAATTGATCAAATCTTATTTATCCGAACGTCAGGCAAAAAAACAAGACGCTAGTGAGAAAAAAGGGCGGGAAGGAATCGAAGACCTTCAAATGATCGACTTTTTTGCACAGAAAGACGGAAGTTTCATCGTTACCGGAGAACAAAAATATGTACGTAATGAAATGTATATGACAGGAACTACGAATGTTGCGCATTTCGGTAGTATGGTTGTTGCGAAAATCTCTAAAGGCGGTGAATTGGCCTGGATTACAAAACTTCCTAAAAATCAAGCCCTGGTATTGGGTGACAATTACAACCCTTTCTCCGAAGGACAGTTAAGTTACACTTACATCAACAGTGGTTCTGATCACTACATGATATTTGTAGACAACGAGAAAAATGCAACGTTGGGTAAAAATGAAGCTCCTGCTGCACACAAAAACGGATTAGGTGGTTACCTAATGGCTATAAAAGTGAGCGACAAAACAGGTGAATGGGAAAGAATCAAATTGGCCGACATGAACGACCTTGGTGGTTATAAGGCTTATCAGTTCCGTGTAACTCGTATTTGTAAAGCATCTGACAATACCTTCCTGATGGAAATCTATAAGAAAGAAAAACAGGATGTCATGATTAAATTCGATTTCGAATAATACTCATTGAATCGTATGAGAAGCCTCAATTTGTCCGTTAACCGCAGACAAATTGAGGCTTTTTTGGTTTAATCCATTTGCTCTCCTTAAATTCACAAGACAAATTTCAGTTACATGAGCACTTTTCGCAGCGATCTTTCCCAGGCAGAATTTCCGCTTTCCGAACGCATATCGGCCAAAACAATCCGGGGTTCCGTTTTTGACCTCATTCAAAAAGAAAATCCGGATTTCAATGAAAACTGCCATTTATCCATCAGTGAACTAAACAACTACCGGGAAAAATACCTTTCCGCTATGATGCAGGAGCAATTGGGTGAACTTTCCGACCTTGACAAAACGGTTCTCGAATCCCTGAATGAAAAAAAACTGCTTTCAGATCAACTGGAGGAAGACCGGGATTCTTCAGACACTTTCGGTCAGCGCATAGCTGATAAGGTGGCAACCTTTGGTGGAAGCTGGACATTCATCATTTCATTCATGACTTTCCTTTTAATCTGGATTGCATTCAATGCATTTGTTTTGCTCAATAAAGGCTTCGACCCCTATCCCTTCATTCTTTTAAACCTCATCCTATCCTGTCTGGCAGCACTCCAGGCACCGGTTATTATGATGAGCCAGAACAGGCAGGAAGAGAAAGACCGGGAACGCGCTAAAAAAGATTACATGATTAACCTGAAGTCAGAAGTGGAGATTCGTTTATTGCACGACAAGATCGATCACCTCATCATTCACCAGCAGCAGGAATTACTCGAAATGCAGAAAATTCAGCTGGATACGATGAAAGATCTGCTTCTGAAACACAACCGCGGAAAAGAATGATTCCTTCCCGATTCTATTATCCTTCACCAGGCTTCGCAATCTACTGGAAAAGTGGAAATGGAAAGAAACTGGCCGAAAAGCTCAATGGTCCTTTCCCTGAAAAGGCAGAAATCGAACAATTTGTTCCCTGGCTCTTTGAAACCGATCAGCTGGCAGACCACGTAATTCGTGACGTATATCAGGTGCATGGATTCAGGCAGGCCGACCAATGGATCAATGACCTGCTCAACGGAGAGCAAGTAGCTGACATTCCGGTTTCATTGCAGCAGATCATATCCGAAACAACAAGCAAGCCTTCCTGGCTGGATGAAGAATTGCTGGAAAAAGGAGCGGCACTTTGCAGAAGGTCCGGCTCTCTCGGTTTGATGGTTTTACGCAATTACTGCTTAATGGGCGGCTATGAATCCTCTGCTATCAACAAACCGCTTGTATTTACAGGAGCACTGAAAAAGGGCGCCGCTAAACGACTAACCGAAACCACCGAGTTCTGGGTTAAGATCGTTGGAGAAAATGCCATTACAAGTCCTCAAAACGGCTTAAAAGAGTGTTTGAAGATCCGTTTGATGCATGCCTATGCACGCGTTAGTATTCTGGAAGAAGGAAAATGGCAGGAAGCAGATTGGGGCGCACCTCTCAATCAGTGGGATATGCTGGCCACCAACCTCGGTTTTTCCATCATCTTTTTAGACGGATTGCGCAAACTGGGAATGAAACCAACAGCCTCTGAAATTCAGGGCTTGTTCCACTTTTGGAAATATGTAGGATACTTACTTGGAACTCCGGAAACGGTTTTCCCGGAAACAGAATCAGAAGCCATTCGCGCCATCTATGCCTGGACCATTACACAGGCTCCGGCAGATGCAGATACAATTGCATTGGCCTTAGCACTTACCCGCGAGCCGATCGAAGGACCTTTTCCAGCCAAAAAATGGCAGAAGCGTTTGGTGTACAATACCCATTTAGGTTACAATTGGTACTTTCTCGGAAAAGCATCCTGCGAAACCATGCAGCTTCCTCCAACTTCCTGGCGGATTCACCCTCCTATTCAGCGTTTCTTTGTGCGTTTGGGACAAACTTTCGTTCTTCGTTCTGAAAAGAGTTATAAACGATCAGTACTGCGCAATCGAAAGGCCCAAAATAAGATCGTAAATGCGTATTTGGAAAGTCATGGGAGGAAGAAGATTACTGAACACTGATCCAATTTAAAGGGCAATGCTTTACTTATCGTTATCACACACCAGTTCCTGGGTTTTCATTATCATGGGAATTGCAGCAGTGTATTCGATAACGGTATTCATTATACAAGTGATTCGATACCTGAAACATAAATCGTCTGAAACCGGGTTACTCGATAGCGATACAGATGACTATCCGGAAGAATAAACTATTTAGCAGATGGGTTCTCCAATCCTCCATATGTGTATACATTATACGGAAGAATAAACTTCGCAATGCGCTGCGCCAGGAAGCTGCTGATAAGGATCGGGAGGAAAAGCGCATATCCGTTCGGAACCAGGTTACAAACTAATAT
The DNA here is from genome assembly GCA_946478775.1 of uncultured Flavobacteriales bacterium. The sequence goes on along the minus strand of CAMLDR010000086.1, from coordinate 2,981 downwards.
CAAGGCAGTAAATGGTGCAGAAATAGCAGATGAAAGCGTAGCAGCAACTCCGGCCAAAGCGAAATTAAGCGGAATGAGTTCTGTATGAAAAATCCGGTTGCAGACCAGGGCAAAGAATAATCCCAAAACCGCTCCCACCACAATACTCGGAGCAAATAAACCGCCATCACCACCGGCGCCTAAGGTCAGAGCCGCAACCAATGGTTTGAGCAAAATCAGTAATCCCAGGATCAAAAGTGAAACCGGTTCCCTGGCAAGAACTTGTGTTATCAGTTCCGTCAATCCATGATAACTGTCGCCATATAGAAAAGGTAGACAGACTATAGCCAATCCAACCAATAAAGCTCCCAGGTTCACACGCAGGAAATTATTGGGGATCTTTCCAAAGAAGTCTTTGATCCGGATGACCAAAACGGTGAAATAAACCGAGAGCAAAGCGCCAAATAAACTCAGCAAAATGAAAAAAGGCAAAGCCTTCCAGGCCCAATCCTGCACTTCAAACGGAAGTAAGGGTTTACTATTCTGAGTCAGAATAAAAACCCACGTGATCAACCCCGCTGAAATACAACTGATCAGCAACGATCTGTTAACCTTTCTGGCTATGACTTCCAAAGCAAAGAACAACCCAACCAAAGGACTTCCGAACAAAACGCCTACTCCGGCAACTACACCCGCACTGACCAATTCGCGTTTGTACATCTTGGCAGAAAAATCCCGCTTATAGGCTTCATTTCCAACAGTAGCTGTTGCTACAACGGTAGAAACCTCAATCCCGGTTGATCCGCCAAAAACGACGGTAAAAAACCCATTCAGTAAGTGGGAAGGAACTTTGAATAGGGGCAGATGATCCTTACGTTGATCGAGTGTTTTATAGATTTCAGTAATTCCTTTGTTTTTCCGGTTCTTAAACAGGTATTTGCGCAGAAAATAGATCGTGGTAATTCCAACGGTAGGCAAAACAATGAACCAGAAAAGACTTGTTTTAGAAGCAAACGCATATAATTCATGCTGAAAATACTCAGTCAACCATTTCAAAACAAATGCACAAATACAACAAATCAAAGCAGTCACCATCGAAACGATCACCAATTTCACATCATTATACAGGACAATCCTTCTTCTTTCAGTCATGCCCACAAAAATAGGGATTCTCCCGCGGAGGAGCGCAGAGGTTCGCAGAACATTTGTTAAAGTCCATTTACTTTTCGAAAGATATTATCCTTTAAAAAAACAGTATTGAAATTTACAAGTATTCCCAATTTTAAATCGGAAAGCTTTAGATAACTTATTAATTGCTTGTGATGCACTTTATGAATCACATCCACTGATTTCAATTCAATGATTACTTTGTCTTCAACAAGCAAGTCAAGTTTATATGCATTTTGCACCATTAAATCCTTATACCTCAACGGAAGAGCCACCTGAGATCTTACTTTGAGTCCTGCCCGTTCAAGTTCATATTTTAGGGCAAATTCATAGGATGATTCTAACAACCCAGGGCCCAATTCTTCATAAACCTCATAAATTGCTTTACGGATTTCGTAGCTGATTTCGTTTTCGTTCATACTCTAAATTAGAATGAACATTTTTGAAACACAACAAGCTAACCTCTTGATTTTTAATAAATTTCTCTGTATTTTATATTAAAAGTTTTGGAAATAAAAACAATCGTGTGAGAGAAATTTACTTGAAACCAATAGCATAGATACTCTGCGCTCTTCTGCGCACCTCTGCGGGAGACAATATGTGTAAATCTATCGGATCTCTCCCCCAGCCTCAAATCCTTTCTCCGGGATCATAAAACTCAGTTTTCCTTCTTCGTTCTCAGCCATCAGGATCATTCCCTGTGATTCCACACCACGGATTTTTCTTGGCGCAAGGTTCATCAAAACAGCTACTGTCTTTCCGATCACTTCTTCCGGTGTGTAGTGTTCCGCTATTCCGGAAACGATCGTACGGGTATCAATTCCTGTATTGACAGTCAACTGCAGCAATTTATCTGCCTTCGGAACGCGGATTGCATCTGTGATCGTTCCCAAACGGATATCCATTTTCGTGAAATCATCAAACGACGTTTCCTCTTTTTGAGGAGGGAAATTCGTTGCAGCAGCCGGTTGTGAAGCATGTAAATACTCCACTTCTTTTGCCACGAACTCATCATCGATCTTTTGGAATAAAATGCTTGGCGGGTTGGTTTGGTCTCCGGCCTGAAGCAGAATACTTCCTGCTTCGTCCCAGGATTTTGGCTCGGTTCCCAAAAAAGCACGGATTTTGGCAGCTGTTTCCGGTAAAAACGGATCCAGTACCAAACCTAAGTTCGCCGTAATCTGCAAAGCAATATTCATAATCGTTTCCACCCGCTTCGGATCGGTTTTCACCAATTTCCACGGTTCGTTGTCGGCCAGGTATTTGTTCCCGATGCGCGCCAACATCATTGCCTCCGCCTGTGCATCGCGCAATTTGTATTGGTATACCAATTCTGCAATTCGCTGCGGGATCGCTTTCATATCTGTCAGAACCTGCTGATCTTCCGCCGTCAATTCACCACATGCGGGAACCTTTCCTTCGTAATATTTTTGAGTCAGCACCAATGCCCGGTTCACAAAATTCCCCAGGATATCCGCCAACTCGTTGTTCACCCGTGCCTGGTACTCCTTCCAGGTAAATTCCGCATCCTTCGTTTCGGGTGCAATACAGGTCAGCGTATATTTTAATTCATCGATTTTGTCCGGGTATCTTTCCAGGTATTCGTGTAACCAAACCGCCCAGTTCCGCGAAGTAGAGAATTTATCTCCTTCCAGGTTCAGGAACTCGTAAGCCGGTACGTTGTCCGGTAAAATGAAACCTCCGTGGTCTTTCAATAAGATCGGGAAAATGATGGCATGGAATACAATATTGTCTTTCCCGATGAAATGGACCAGTTTGCGTTCTTCATTACACCAGTAATCCTTCCAGTCTTTTCCGTTATCCAAAGCCCATTG
>CAMLDR010000085.1 GCA_946478775.1 uncultured Flavobacteriales bacterium | reverse complement strand
GGAAATTTAAACTACCCATTATGGCACAAATTTTTATCGCAATTACAGTCGATGCAATTACACTCGCAACAAGTAAACCCGGAGGTTCATGGAATGCTCCTATCAACTTAGGAAGCTACAGTTCTTCAGATGTTTACGTAGAAATGATGGCACAGGGAAGTGCTGTTGTCAATGACCAGGGAGGATCAGAATTAACTGTTTCTGCTAATGTCGGAGATGAAATTGTCTTCACTATTTCAGCTCCTGGCGCAGGTCAAAATTATTATCCGGTGCTTTATAACACGGTACTAAGCAATGCTAACGTAAGAAGCTTAGGTCCGAATACTGCAGTTTGGAACAACTATTGCCTTCAATCAGGAGGTTCGGGAAGTCAGCCGAATTTTGCCAATACCATTCCTACGGGATATCCGAATGCCGGAAGTCCCAACACCTTTGTTTGTGCACAATGGCTGTTTCAGGTGAACGGAGCAGGATCTACACAATACAATATGTCTTTTGCAGTAATGGACACTCAAACAGGAAAAGCCATCGGCTATTACGTTTGGGATCCGTTTGTTAACGTTAATAATTAACAATCCGCAATAAACTGCAGAACCGGCCCTTAAAAAAATGAGGGCCGGTTTCACAACTAAAACCACTTGAAATGAGGAACTGTTCCTGTTCAGTCAACTCAATAGGAGGCGTAAACCGAAAAGCCTTACGAGTAGGAATAAAAATGATACACCATGGAAAATCCAACTACACTTAACACAATTACTCTAAACAACATTACAGCTCTGGATACTTCTCAGTATACCGTTTGGGTTGCCGGTTTCATCCAACAACCGGATCTCTTCATGTACCTGAATACGGATGGAAATTTTACTGCAGATGCCGGCAATTTCATCAACATCAATAACGGACTGACCGTCAATGTACCAAACGTGACAAATTTAGGAAACAATCGCCTGGTGTTTTTAGTGACAGAAAACACTACCACACCACCGGTACTTTCACCCAACGTTGGGTATACCGCCTATCCGTTTAATGCTGCTCCGGGCGTTTGTCCTCCGGGTCCTTACGATATTTTTGAATTTGGTCCCAATGCTCAATACGATGTATCCGCAGTAGATTCATTTGGTCTGAATCTCTCCTTTACCGTAACCAACGATGACCTGGTTTATGGGGCAATCCCTGCCATTTCGCGTCTTGAGATTGGAGAAGCATTTAGTACGTTTACCGGTTCTGATCCGCTTGGAAGTGCATTTACACAATTACTCTATACCAGTCCAACAGGTACCGGTTATCCGGATTCAATTTTGAGTCAATTTTCCGCTATCGTTGCACCCAAAGACTGGTTAGCAATTAATCCCGGTGCCAGTGGGCTGAATGGTTATTGGAAAAATACCATCAATGCCTTTTTCACCAAGGGCAATCAACTCAATCTCTACTTGAATGCAGCCACCGTGGGGACCTATTCAGGTACAAGTGACGGCACACAATTTACATTGACAGGGCCCGGCGGATTAACAGTGATCATTCCGGCGAGTGATTTTGCAGGTAACCAGGGATTCATTCAGGCAGTGCGAGGCATCAAAACAGGTGAAACCCAGAAGGAATACGATGCTTTCAACCAAATAGAAGCGGCCATTTTCCAGGCCATTTCACGTGGAGTCTTATTGGACGGAGTTGTCGCTGAAGGAGGAAATATTTCCGATGGCTATACCTCAACAGCCTGGACGAACATTCAAAACTGGTACACCAATCACAAAAATGTTTACAACCAGGATCCAAGTGTTTATGATGCATATGCCAAGTTTTTTCATTGTGCAAAAAACCATGGGGGAATCATCATGGGACTTAACTCCGCTCAAAACCTGGGAATGGCTTATGGATTTAGTTTGGATGAAAATCCAAATGTTGGAAGCTGGCCGACCGGCAATAATGTTCCGGCCAAAACCAACTACTCGGTTGGATCAGGTCAGGATGTAACACTTACTATCGGACGATGGCTTCCCGCGATGTAAAATTAGCTGGTTCACCTGTTCCCGGTCATCCACCGCAATTGCAATCACAGATGCATTGCAGCAGGTGAAAACAAGTATGAAAAAAAGCGAATTACGGCAGTAGTTCGCTTTTTTTTGTAAAACCTAATAAAAGGAACAGCTAACTTTTTGATGGATAATCAATCTCGTTCTAAAGTCTGAATTTCGGTTTGTTAGAACTGGTGAACGTGTAAAAATTAACGATCGGTATGTCAATGCAAATCGAAAGACTTAAACGTCCATAGCGATCGCTGTAGGTGTTTTCATCAATTTGGGAACCTACCTTGCGCAGAAGTGGTCCCATCTGCCAGCCGGCATTCACAGATATCGGCAAAGTCGGAATACCATAGGAAAAGAAAATGCCCGGCGAAAGAATGTTTTTCAGCTGAATGGTTGGCAATACTTCCGTTATTGAGTCCCTGAAACGGAAAGAAGCAATGGAGCCAATGTCAATCACAGACAGGAAAAGGCTGTAAGAAGAATGGTTCTTTGCCTTTTTACAGTTTCCGCCATAGCTAATGGATATTCCAACCGGGGCGGTGAGTCCGTAGCTGTTTATGGTACTTTTACTGGCGGACATCCATTTCGGATCGAGATTATGGACGCGTTCGTAGCCCATATACGGACCGCAATAAGCATTCAATGCGATATTGAATGTGGATTCCCGTTTGATACGTGCGGAACCGACCGGCAATGCTGCGGCCTCAATGGCTGCTTCCACATCATCAGATGTTTTGGCGTCGATGATGGCAGACATGAATGTTCCGTATTTGAGAAGCGACTTCATTGTCATCGAAAGCTCATTCCGGATGCTGTCCCCCCATTTCTTTAAAATATCTTTGTTGATGGAGTCACTTGCTATTTGATCCAATAGTTTTGAAAAATCTTTTATTTTCATTGAAAGATCCGCAAGGCTTTTCTTTTGATCCGGTGTCGGTGCATTTCCACCTATTTGCGTTAATAATCTTTTGTTTTCTTTCTGAAGTTCAGATCTTTGGTTTGTCATCAGAGCTGCCTTTTTTCTGTACATCACTTTGTATTCCCGTTTAATAAAAGTATCCACAGCATTTCTGTGGAAGATCGTATCGTACAGCATGACCGTTTTCATGATCGCAGAAGCATATTGTTTTCTATTGACATCAATAACGATATCCGACGCCGTGCGGGCCGAGTAAATGTAAATGCCCGCTTTTTCTGCGATATCCAGATCCTGCGGGAAGTACGGCATTTTTTCGACGGATATCAGATGATCCATCAGATCAAGCGCTTTACCCGCAATACTGTGATATTTCTCGATCTTCAGAGAATCTTTGTTTATATCTCCAAGTGCATCGATCTCCTTCTCAATATCACGGATCTTCGAGGAAACCGAACGGAAAAAGTTCTTGTATTCCTCATAACCGCGTTTTAAAGTATCGGAATCGTTGATGATTTTCCAAAGTTCTTTTTCTGTCTCTCCTTTAAAAACGATATTTTCTTTCTTTGCCTGTTGTATCAGGAGTCCGATATATATTTTTACAGCTGTGTCGTCGTTAAACAACTTTTTGATCAGGCTGTCGCTTACCCAGTAGCGTGTCAGGGAATCGGTTTTACTTTTGAAGGATTTGGAGATCAACTGCAATGTTTTAAAAGAAGGAGCAATGTTTTGATTGATTCCCGTTTCGGCTCCCATAAACTCATTTACCGGATAATTCGCGATCATTTGCCCCGGATGTTCTTTCAACTGCACTTGCTGTGCAATATAGAAACTGCTTTGCAGAATGACCTTCAGACCTGGATTTGAATTGAAAAAGGAACTGTGGTTGTCAATAATTGAAGGCAGGTTGTTGGGCAAATCCGAAAGGTCGCGATCGAATGCGCCTCGCAGTGCCTGCAAATAATTGTCGTAATTGTAAATCTGGTTGTCAATAACCATCAATACTCCGTAAGTTTCCGGGAAAACGGTCTTCAGATCCACGTACTTCGGATTGTTCAGCACTTCCTTGAATTTATTGAAGAACGCAATGTTGAGTTCCTGTTTGGTGCGCTCAACGATAAATTTGGCGAGGCCGTCTGCAAAGTTGGTGACATCGAGGTTGCCCATGGAACTCATTAAATTTTTGCTTGATAATCCACCAAGTTTATCATTAAGCCCTTGGACATTGCCATAGATATGCTTCAATTTAACAGTCAAAATATCAGATAAATACTTGTTTTTTGAAAGATCGGTGATGTTAGTGATCTCATAACTGTATAAAATCGCTGCGATGGTTGAGTCTTCTTTTTTTCCTTTTAAATTGTCAGCTATAAATAATGCATCATAAAGAATGTATCCAGGTTGATAGGATAAGTCTTTCTTCTTTACTTCTTCAGCAGTGCCTTTTTTATTTGTCAGGGAGAAAGTAGCAGGTAACTCATTGCCCCCAATTTTCACTTTGAACTTTTCAGGAAAATGGATGGAATCAAAACCTTCCACAATAAATGCGCCGTTCTGATTCAGAATTGTTATTTCGTATACATTGGTTTTATAATTCGGTTTTCCGATTTCCGATTTCAATGTTTTACTCAGTAAAGATTTTCCTTTTTCATTTAAAAACTCGATTGTTGGGTTTGGATCCTTCATAGCGATATTGAGGACAATCGTGTTGTAAATTTTTGAAGGATCACTTCCTGATATTTCATTTGAAGAACTAATGTTAAAAGTTCCTGTTCCTTGGGCAACAACCATGGAGTAACAGAACAATATGCTCGTGAGTAGTAATAAATTTTTCATAATCGATTTTTTAAACAAGTGTGAATATAGGTGACAAGGTTTCTCGGACAGGTAGAACAAAAGAAAAATTCTCGTCCCCTCCAAGGAGAATACCGACCAGAAAATTCTCATTGCTATCGTTCGTTATGTAGACACAGCTTCCCGAATCTCCCGGAACTGTTACCGGTCCTGCAGTTTGACGATTCGGGGTGTCTCCAATGAGAATAATGTTCTTTTTATAATACGACTTTCCGTCTCCGTAGATAATAGGATATCCGATATTTTGATCAAGAATATATCCCGTCAGCAGCCTGTTTCCACGTGTTAGAATAGTGACTTTGGTTTTTTGAATATCAGCGTCTGTCACAACGTAATATTTGTCATTGAAGTATTTTAAACCTTTGATGTTTTCGGGTTTGGTGCCGGGAATCAGTTGAGCAACAATTAAATCCTGCACATCAGAAAGCTGTTTGTAATACCACTTTCCGTAAGGAATCTTATTCAGTAAAACAGTATTTGTTTCAGTACTGGGAAGAAGGCCATTGTTGGATGTATCAAAGAGATTCCGTGTATAAATATGCGCCGCAGTTACCACTCCAAGAAAATCATCATCGCCTTTTAGACGCACTGAGCAACAGATTGATCCTGCACCTTCTATGTTATTTTCATCACAGATAAAGTCTCCCTGAGACAAGTGTAATCTTCCTTTCCCTCCACCCAGAATAATTTCGGTTGCAATTGTTTTTTCGCCGCTTGGAGTCTTAACATTAAGGCTTTTAGGAATGAATGCGTCGTCGTGATCATTTAAATAAAGAGCAATTACATGAGAGTTTTGATTGGAGTTGTCTTTTACAGCATCACTAACAGATACGATATTGGGGAATTTGTTTTTAAGCTCTGCTTCATGTTGAGCGATTGCTTGTTTGGCAACGTTTTCTGGCGCCGGGCTGGCCTCAGAATTAAAAGTCTCTTCCTTTTTTTGTTGTGGCACCGCCAATTTACTCTCAAAATAACTCTGCGTGGCCTTCGCACCAAAAACAAACGCGATCACACCCATCCACCATTCATTCAGCCCGATTTGCTGTAAATTATTGACCTGCCAGCCAAACTTAATCAGCAGCATGCAGATCACATTCGCCATCATGAACACAACAATGCGCATCGTGCTGATGCCTTCTTTGCCGCGCAGCATCGTTGGGAAAGCAAAAGCAACGCCAAGCATGGTGATGAAAAAAGAAATCGCCGCAATTGGTGCGGATGCTGCATCGGGATGCACGGGATTTTTTGTATCCAGATCTTTACTGACATCCGAGTGGAAAAACAGGGAGATAATCAGTCCGAGCAATCCGGCAATGATCATAACAACGCCGATGCGCTGAAGAATAGTGACTTTGTTCTTTTCATTGACAAGCCTGGCCTTAGGCCGAGTAGAGGTTGTTGTCATTGTGACTGCTTATGTGAATAGTAATTATTTCAGTATCACAATAATACACAATTCGTTTAATCCGGCAACAAATACAACTACACATTTTGAAATAAAACATGCCTCACATTTCCGTGAAGCTTTTTTGTGAACCTGATGTCAGATATTTCGAACTTTTTGGTGGAGGATATTCAGCGATTCCGGAGTCCAAATGTGATGAAAAGTGAACACTGAATTTTCTGAATGAGCGATGAAGATCATGCGTTTTTTCACTAGAACAATTCAGTACTGAACCGATACCCTACTTCGCTGAAAAATTACGCTTGAAATACGGTGTATTTCTGACTTGTAAGTAGTTCTACTTAGAGGTTCGGCTAAAGGTACTTATCTCCACCTACACGAATGTCTGTAAATCACTATTACCGGAAGAATTTTTGGCCTTTTCTCTGGTTTTATTGTCGCTAATTTGAACCATAAACCAAAGGAAACCATATAAATATTTAATTATGAAAAAAATACACTACTTATTTAATTCATTTTTTAAAGCATCAATATTTGCTTCTTCCCTTTTCTTCAGCTTTCACTCATCTGCTCAAAATGGCGTAGTTTGGACTGAGGTTCAAGACATCGGAATCCTGGAAATTAAAGAGGAGAATAATAAATTGTTTTCGAGTAATACGGATGTTCAACAATTAATAGATAGCTATTCAATATATCAATTTGAGTTGGCCGTTCCGAACTCTAAAAAGAGTAAATTACAAAATGTAGTTGAGGTCAAATGCAATTGTGAAGAAACAGACTTATTGATTGCAATGTCGAAACTTAAAAGTGTGTTTTTAAATCCTGAAATTGGTCCTCATTACGAGACGTTAATGCTTCCTAATGATTATTCAATTGCATTTTCAGATGATTACGCTTTGAATTTAATTAATGCGCAAGAAGCATGGGATATAACAACAGGTGATAGTTCAATTGTAATTGCCATATCCGATCAAAACTTTTCTGACGTGCATGAAGAGCTCATAGGTAAAATTCATTATTACGACACTACAAATACAGATTCAGAGTATCATGGTACTGCCGTGGCAGTCACTGCGGCCGGAAACACCAACAACTCAGTAGGTAAAAGTTCAATTGGTTACAATTCGGAACTTGCTTTATACAGGATGTCTTATAACGATATACTTTTGGCAACATACAGTGGATATCGGGTAATAAACGTTTCTTGGACTTCTGGCTGCTTCCCAAGTGCTTACATTCAAAATGTGATGGACGAAGTATATGAGAATGGTTCTATTGTTGTTGCAGCAGCAGGCAATGGTAGTACTTGCGGTGGTGCGAATAATTTAGTTTACCCGGCGGCTTGTAATCATGTAATATCTGTAACTTCAATTGGTAGTAGTGATAATCATGAATTATATATCGGTGATACCAATTCAACGCATCAGCACAACAGTGATGTCGATATTTCAGCACCAGGGTATTTAGTACCACTTACAATAGCTCCAGATTATTACCTGGCTGGGAATGGATCTTCTTTCGCTGCTCCATTTGTTTCCGGCACAATTGCTTTAATGCTTTCTGTAGATTCTTGTTTGAGTTTTGAAGACGTTGAAACAATTCTATATACCACAGCAGTAAACATCGATTCATTAAACCCTCAATACGCTGGTTTAATTGGTAATGGAAGACTAAACGCTGCTGCTGCTGTTACTATGGCAGATACGTTCAATAGTTGTGGCACAGGAAATGGAACCCCTCCTACCGGGTATGACAATTACCGAGACGTCCATGTATCAGAACATACGAGTACTGTTTCACTGGTTGAGAATGAAAATAATAAGCGAATTGAAATAACCGTGTTTCCTAACCCTGCAAGTTTTGGAAATGCAATTACCATAATAAGCAATCAAATCATTGAAAAATGTGAGATTACAAATGTGAATGGGGAAATGATTCAAGTCCTAAATCCAATTGACGATAAGGTAACAGTAACTGATTTAACTCCAGGGATCTATTTTGCAAGGGTTCATTTGAAATCTGGATTTACAAAAATGAAAAAGATAATTGTACAATACTAGTAGTAGTAGTAGTAGTTAGGTGGTTAGGTAATCTCATAGTATATTTGAGGTGAAAACCGTGGAATTAATTCCACGGTTTTTTTTATTCTGAATGAATAGATTTGAAATAAAACTGACCATTCAATCCTGTTGCAATGAGTGAATTGATTCCTATAAATTCTTACTAACAAAACCACGGGCATCAGCTTCTTGAGCATGAAGCATATATATGTTTTGCTACTTTGCACCGGCAAAATAACATTTGAAATGCAGGATTGATTTTAGTTAATTAAGAAGTTAGTTCTATTCCATCTGCCCTACCCTTTAGATTAATACCGAAAAAAGGATATCAGGGGAAAGTTCAATTATTTCGGCTTCAATATTTTCTTCACTGTCAGGCATTCAGCAATGTAATTAAAGGTCTTAAAGCACTGATCGAGAAAATTGACTTATCAATTTAAAAAAAAATGTTAAATTGTTCCATTTTATAAAATAATACACAGTTTGTATGGCTGAAAAAATCAGGATTATTTTAGTTGATGATCACAAATTGGTTACTGAAGCGTGGACAGCTCTGCTTAGTCTGGATGAAAATTTATCCGTCGTAGGCACAGCAAACAGTGCCGAATCAGCCTTGGACTTATGCTTAAGTTTATTGCCGGATGTCGTTTTGATGGATGTGAATTTGCATGATAGTAATGGAATGGACGCCACCGAAATGATTTGTAATCGAATTGCAAAAATTAAAGTTATTGGTTTGTCATTACACGACGACATTGCTGTTGTAAAGGCTTTAATGAGTAAGGGAGCTAGAGGATATTTGAGTAAAAATTCGTCCAGGGTAGAATTAATCCATGCCATAAATTCTGTCATGTCGGGGTCAATTTATTTAGGTGAAAATATAAGGGACAAACTTTTCAACGAAGCATTCGTAGCTAAAAATGAAGATTCAATTAAGGAATTGACCTTAAAGGAAATCGAAATTGTTAAAAGCATTGCAAACGGGTTAACTTCTAAACAGATGGCCGAAAATTTATTCGTTTCTGTGCGAACGATTGAAACTCACAGACATAATATATTAAAGAAATTGAAGTTACAAAATGCAGCTCAACTGAGCAGTTGGTCGAGAGACCATGGTTATTTTTAATGAAGCATTATTAGAATATAAAAACTGAAATTACATAGAACGAAATTAACTGTATCTCAAATGATTTGAAATATAGAAAATTCAAAAAAAGGATTTAATCTTACTAATTATGCAGCCACTGCTCTCACATATTATCTTAGATCAAACCAAAGACCTTATTTGGGTCATTGACAAAGACTTCCAATTGATTTATGGTAATAATGCCTATTTCAGCTTTATGAAGGACGCTTTTGGAATAGAAAAAAAACTAAACGAGCCAGCCTTCATCTACACTTTGGGTAAGGAAGATGTTGAAAAGTGGAAATCCAATTATAGTCGAGCTCTAAAAGGTGAGTGTTTTGAACTTGAAGAAAGTCACTCACTTCCCGAGTCGCATGAAGTTCATTATTCTCAAACATCCTTTCTGCCTTTATTGGGAGAGAACAACGAAGTTATTGCTGTATCCTGTCAATCCAGAGATATTACACGAATAGTAAAACTAAATCTGGCAACGAATAAACTGTTGGACACGGCATTGGATGTTTTTTGTTCTATTGATGAGGCAGGTAATTTTGTTCATGTCAGTGCTACTGCGTTAATGCATTGGGGCTATACATCAGAAGAGCTATCTGGTAAACCTTACATCAGTTTTGTACTGGAGGAAGATATTCCAAAGACAAACCAAATTGCTGCTGATATTATCAGTGGAAAAGATGTGAATGTTTTCAGTAATCGCTACTGGAAAAAAGATGGTGGCATTGCCTATAATTTATGGTCGGCTCGATGGGACAATGCATCAAAATTAATGTATTGTGTTGCAAGAGATGGTAAAGAGAAACTAGAGCAAGAGCAGAAAATCCAGCAAAGTGAGCAACGTTTTAAAGCTTTGGCACAAGAAGGAGCTGATTTGATTGGAATATTAGACGCAGATGGAACTTACACGTATGTAAGCCCAACAAGCACGAGTATTCTTGGTATTAAACCAGAAGAATTTATTGGTAAAAACGCCTTTGAATTCATACACCACGACGATACCGAAAGGGTATTAGCATGTTTGCAACGAATAACAACTGAAAAAATAGTTAGTGTCGAACCTTTCCGGTTTAAGAACAACAAGAATGAATGGCGATGGGTGGAGACTATCTTGACAAATATGCTGGATAACCCTGCCGTGGGCGGTATTGTCGCCAATTCAAGAGACATCACTGAAAAAATTGTAACAGAAGAAAAAAACAAACTGGTTCAACAACGATTTGAGTCTCTTGTTGAAAATAGCATGGACTGCATCGTTATCATTTCACCGGAAGGGAAAACGACTTACGTTTCAGGATCCATTAAAAAGATTTTAGGTTATTCTCCCAAAGAAGTCATGGATATAAACATTTGGGAATTGTGCCATCCGGATGATATTGCACCTGCGGAAGTTGTTTTTGCTCAATCTTTCGAGAATCCCGGCGTAACAATACCTGGTCACATTTCGAGAATTAAACATAAGAATGGTACCTGGCGATGGATTGAACCGGTAGTAACCAATTTACTCCACGATCCTGCAGTTAGAGGATTTGTAGATAATTTCAGAGACATCACTGATAAAGTGGAAGAACAAAAGCGATTAAAACTACTGGAGAGTGTTACTACCAATGCAAAGGATGCTATTTTAATTACAGAGGCAGAACCCCTAGACGAACCCGGACCCCGAATAATTTATGTAAATGAGGCTTTTACCAAGATGACGGGATATACTGCGGATGAAGTAATCGGTAAAACACCAAGAATGCTCCAGGGCACTAACTCGAACAAAGAGGAATTAACGAAACTCGGACGTGCACTCAGAAATCGGGAGTCATTTGAAATTACCACCATAAACTATAAAAAAAACGGAGAAGAATTTTGGATAAATTTCAATGTAACTCCTGTAGCAGATGGCAGTGGATTGCCTACTCACTTTATTTCTATACAGCATGATGTTACTGAAATGAAAATGAAAGAACTTGAAAAAGATCTCCTCCATCAAATCAGTGACACTTTCAATAAGTATGTTTACAATGAGTTAAAAGAATGTTTAACCAAACTCTGTCAATGCATTGCCGAGTTTTGTGATTCTGATTTTGTAGAAATTTGGTTGCCAGCTATTGATTCGGAAAAAATTAATCGTGTATCGCAATACACTGCAAACAAATCAGGAAAAGATTTTTATAAAGAATCCAAAAAGTTTGATACCTGTAGATTGGGAGAAGGGATACCTGGTTATGTATGGAAGAATAAAGCTACCGAAATTTGGACACTGGACGATGAGAAGTGGCAGCTGTCTAACACAAGAAAAGCGGCAGAGAAAGCGCGTATTGAAACCTTCGTAGGAATCCCGTTAAAACATAAAGATGAAGTTGTTGGAGTTCTGGTTGTTGGAACAAAAAAGAACAAATCCACTCTCGCTTTATATATTGAGATGTTCAAAAAACTGAAATTGTCAATTGGTGCGGAATTGAGTCGAAAGAAAGTAGAAATTGAACTTGCTCAGATATTCAATTCTACACCTGATATGATCTGTGTTGCAGGTTTTGATGGCTATATAAAACGAATTAACCCTGCGGGATTAAATTTAATGGGCTATTCGTTAGAAGAAATCTGTTCACAACCCATTGTTTCATTTATTCACAAGGAAGATAGAAAGCTCACGCAAAAAACCCAAAAGAATTTGTATGCGGGTGGAAATATTCGAAATTTTGAAAATCGCTACATCACAAAACAGGGAGAAATTGTCTGGCTGAACTGGACTGCTACATCCGATCAGGAACAACATATCGTCTATGCAGTTGCCAAGAACATTACAGAGGAAAAGAAACTCCGTGAATTAAATAAAGCAACGCGGAGCATCGCAAAAATCGGAAGCTGGGAATTTGAACTGTTGAATAATCAGGTGTATTGGTCCGATGAAGTGCATCAAATGCATGGAACTGATCCGGATACATTTGTTCCTGAAGTAACCACAGGAATAACGTTTTATCGGAAAGATTTCAGGGATTTAGTTGCAACCAAATTTGAAAAGTGTATAAAATCCGATGAGCCATTTGATTTTGAAGCTGTAATAATTACAACTAAAAAGAAAGAATTATGGGTTCGGGTAATTGGAAATGCAGAATTCATCAATGGTGAATGCTCCCGGGTTTATGGTAGTTTTCAAAATATCCAGGATTTAAAAGAAGCAGAAATTAAATTGCAATCATTCGCTTCCAACCTGCCGGGAGTTGCTCTCCAATATCATATGTATCCTGACGGAACAGGAAATATAACTTATGCAACAAATGGAGCAAAATATATCTGGGGTTTTTCTGCAGAAGAAGTTATTCAAAATGACCAATTAATCTGGGACTGCATAAAAGCCGGAGGAGATTTTGAAGAAGTCAATGTCAGTATTGTTAATGCAATTGAAAACAAAACAAAATGGACAAGTAGGTTCAGGTACGTGATGCCTTCCGGAGAAATCCGGGTTTATTTCGCGAGTGGAACACCTAAATTTTTAGAGGATGAAACAATTGAATTCAACAGTATCATTCTTGATGTTACACAAGAAGTTAAGAATGAAAACCTGATCATCCAGGCTAGTAATATAGCACGAATGGGGAGTTGGGAAGTGGACTTGCTATTCCAAAACAGAGGTGTCATGTATTGGTCTCCGATTATCAAAGAAATGTTGGGGTTTGATCAGAGCTATACTCCTACCTATTCAGATAGTTTGGAATTATTTGTTGGAGAGAATAAAGAACGAATTGAAAACGCAGTAACCAATTTAATTCATAATGGAATTGAGTTCGATGAAGAGTTGCTTTTAAATGCCGCAAATAAAGAAACAAAATGGGTAAGAATTATTGGTAAGGGCGAAATAGCGAATGGCAAACGCATCAAAATTTACGGAAGTTTACAAGATATTGATGATCGCAAAAAATCGCAGATTGAACTTGCCAATAGTGAAAATAAGTTGCGAACCATTTTAGAGGCTGAACCGGAAAGCGTGCAATTATTAAACCGGCAGGGAGAAATTCTAATGATGAATCCGGCAGGTATTGAAATGATTGAAGCAGAAAGTGAATTGGAAATACTAAACACATCTGTATTAGGCATTATTTCGCCGGAACACAGATCCTCATTTATTGATCTTACGGAAAATGTATTTAGAGGTGAATCCGGTAGGCTAACCTATGAAATAACAGGATTAAGAGGAACCAGGCGATGGATGGAAACACATGCTGTTCCCATGAAAAATGAAAAAGGTGAGATCACTTCACTTTTGGGCGTAACAAGGGATATTACAGAGCAAAAGGAGTCTCAGAAGGAGATCATAGAAAGTGAAGAGAAAAGACGCTTGATAATGACGGGAGCATTGGATGCCATTATCTGTATTGAGCCTAACCAGGAAATCACCTTCTGGAATCCTCAGGCTGAAGTACTTTTTGGTTGGAAAGAGTCGGAGGCGCTTGGACAGTTGCTACCGCAGTTGATCATACCGGAAGCATCCCGTAAATTCCATGAGGAAGGTGTTAAAAATTACATTCAAACAGGCAATGAAAAAGTACTGAATAGATTGTTAGAATTAACTGCAGTCAGAAGCAATGGAGAAGTATTCCCAATTGAGTTAACAATTATTCCAATCAAACAAGGTGAAGCAATGTTCTTTTGTGCCTTCATAAGAGATATTTCACAGCGGAAAAAAGCAGAAGCAGAAAAAAACAGCTTGATCACTACCCTCGAAAATAGTTTGAATGAAATCTATATTTTCAGTAAGGAAACTCTTCTGTTTAGTTATGTTAATAAAGGAGCACTGAATAACTTAGGATATTCTGAGCAGGAAATAAAAGAATTAACACCAATTAATATAAAGCCAGGTTTTACAGAAGAGAGTTTTAGAAAACTGTCTGATCCTTTAATACTGAAAGAAAAAGAAAAAATTGTCTTTTTGGCAAATCATGAACGTAAAGATGGTAGTGTTTACCCTGTAGAAGTGCACTTACAGCTTGTTACAGATCATGGAGAAGTTAGATTCCTGGCTGTGGTATTAAATATTACTGAGCGTTTGGAAGCAGAACAATATATTTTAAAAGCAAACGAACGATTTGAAAAAGTAACTGAAGCCACAAATGACGCCATCTGGGATTGGGATATAGAAAACAACGTATTTTACAGGTCTAAAGCCATAGGAAATTTTTTCGGTAAAGATGTTTTAACCGAAATGAAGGAACAGAACTTTTGGAAAGATGATTTTCATCCGGAAGACGTTGCCAGAATTAAGGATACCATACTAGCAGCAATCGCTAATCCGGTAATCAATCGATGGGAATCAGATTACAGGATATTTAATGACCAAGGAAAAATAGTTTATGTCATTGACAGAGGTATAATCGTGCGAAATAAGAAAGGAAAAGCAATTCGGATGGTTGGCGCAATGACCGATGTTACTTCACAAAAGCAATTGGAAATCCAATTAAATGAATTAAACATTTCTCTGCAGGAACGTTCATTTGAACTTGAGCGGTCTAATGAAGAATTAGAACAGTTTGCATTTATAGCCTCACATGACTTACAGGAACCTTTGAGAATGATATCCAGTTTTATGGATTTACTCAAAAGAAAATACGAAGGTCATTTGGACGAAAAAGCACTCAAGTACATCTTTTTCGCTACAGATGGCGCTCGCCGAATGAAGCAGATAATTCTGGACATTTTGGATTTCTCACGAGCAGGAAAATTGAATGAAGATCTGATACCTATCGACTTAAATCAAATAGTAGAAGAATATAAAATATTACGCCGGAAAAAAATTAAAGAAAAAAATGTTGCCATTTTGAGTGATCAACTACCGGTAGTTACTTCTTTTAGAGCACCAATCGTTCAAACCATGCATTGTCTTATGGATAATGCAATAACCTATTCTAAATTAGATGTAAATCCACAAATTGAAATTAGAGTTTCTGAAAATGATGTTGAATGGATTATTCAGGTAAAAGACAATGGCATCGGAATAGATAATAGCTATTTTGAAAAAATCTTTATTATTTTTCAAAGATTGCACGACAAAGACCAATATAGCGGAACGGGTATTGGTTTATCTATAGCCAAAAAGAATATTGAATCATGCAATGGGAGAATATGGGTGGAAAGCGTCTTAAACGAAGGCAGTACATTCTATTTTACGATAAATAAATGATAGACTATGAAGTTAGTACACGTATTATTAGTTGAAGACAATGAGGGGGATATCGTCTTAACACTTGAAGCTTTTGAAGAAAGCAAACTTAAAACAAACATCAGTGTCGTAAAGAATGGAAAAGACGCCTTGGATTTCCTTCATTTCAAAGGGAGATACAAGGACGTAGAACGACCAGATCTGATTCTGCTTGATTTGAATATTCCAATTATAAGTGGAATGGAAGTTTTGAAAGAGATCAAACAAGATCTAAAGCTTAAAACAATTCCAGTTATTGTTCTTACAACTTCTTCAAATCCTAAGGAAATCAAATCAGCATATGAACTATACACGAATAGTTTTGTAACCAAGCCATTGGATATGGGTGAATTTCTTAAAACGATCATTTCCATCGAAGAATTCTGGCTACAGATTTGTAAACTTTCAGACTAGGTGCGAAATGAATAAACGAATTAGCTCATCCATTCAGTTAAACATCCTGGTAATTGAAGATAATCCAGGCGATTTCATCCTATTGGAGGAGTATCTTGAAGAAATGTTTGTCAATTCAATAATAACGCATGCTCGTAATTATTCGGATGCACGTAATATATTATCTGATCAAAAGTTGATATTCGATTTAATTTTGTTAGATCTTACGCTTCCAGACAATAAAGGGCTAATCCTTGTTTCAGATATTTTAGCTCTTGCTAATCAGTCACCTGTAATTGCTTTGACAGGTTATGAAAACTTAGAATTTAGTATCTCTTCTCTTGCTTTAGGCATATCAGAATACCTTTTGAAAGATGAAATCAGCGCTTACTCGTTGCAGAAAAGTATTTTATTCACTATTGAGAGAGAAAAACACCTGAAAAACATTAAAGAATCAGAAAAAAGATACAGTGAATTGTTTCATTTAAGCCCAATTCCAATGTGGGTTTATGAAACGTCAAGTCTTCAAATATTGAACGTTAATCCTGCAGCAATTAAAAAATACGGATACTCAGAAACGGAATTTCTGAATATGTCTGTTTTAAGCCTGCTTTCAGACAAAGACAAACAGAAAATACACGAACTCACTAATCCACAATTCAATGATTCCAATAAAAGGATGGAACACAAATTGAAAGACGGAAAAGTAATCCAGGTACAAATAGAACAAAACCAGTTGACATTAGATAATCGTACATGCTGCATTATGTTGTCAAATGACATCACGGAACTAATTGAGACTCAAGATTCACTGCGCACTGCATATCGGAATATTATCGAAATTGAAGAAAAAGAAAAAGAAAAATTCGCAGCAGAATTGCATGATGGTCTTCAACAGAACATAGTTGCTGCAAAATTAATTTTTTCATTCTTGACAGAACAATCCACCATTTTAGCTCAGGAACCTAGGGCCATCTTCATGAATCAATCGTTAGAAATTGCTTTAGATGAATGTTCTCAAATAATCAGAGACATCAGACCTAAGAGAATAATTGAAAACGGATTTTATGCTGAAGTAGAAGGTTTAATTCAGAAAGTGAAAGCTACAGGACCAATAGAAGTTCTGCTTACAAAAGATGCAGAAATGAATCAACTTTTTGAATATTTCGATTTGATGCATATTTATCGAATCACTCAGGAACTTTTTAATAATGCATTAAAATATGCAGCTGCAAATAAATTTGAGCTCAGTTTTTCAATTCAGGCTAATCAACTTCAATTGACATTTACAGATGATGGAAATGGTATCTCGAAAGCAATTCTTAATTCAAAAAGCAGCTTTATTAGTATAAAAAGAAGAGTTCAGATTTTAAACGCTTCAATGGTCATCAAAAGTGAACCAAATAAGGGGTCAAGCTTTCATATAAGTGCTCCTTTAAAATAAAAGGATCCTCTCTGCAGAATATTCATTTGCGTAAACCTGCCCAACGAAACATACTTCTTTATTTGTTTTAGAAAGCCATCCTTCTTTCAGTTCCCCTTCCATCAATAAAATTCACCTTTTGGTGAATTCAAGTTCATGTTTTGGTCAGCTTACCCAGTGAGCATTATACGTCTTCCTGAAAAATGAAGAAATACTTCAGTTTTTCAAGCCATTTCTCACTAACATTTTATTGCATCTACTCCTAAAAATTAAACTTCCTCTTTTAAAGCATTCAAGATCCATTTTAGAATCCGGCTTCAAATTTAAGTGGGGATTTATCAAACCGGAAGTCAAACTATTCCCTAACAAACAACCCCGAAAGTTCCTAAAGCCATTTTAGTAAGATCATAAATCTAAACGAAATAGGTATTTCTACTTAGAATGAAATAGAGTATAACCCTGAATCTTTAATATTCAAAGGGGAATCATTAACAATTTCATGAGAGTGATCATAGATTTGAAGTCATCAAAGGCAAACAATGGAAACAAACTAGAAAGATGCTGATGAATTTAATTTAACTAATTATTGAAACTATGAAACACAAAATGAAACTTGT
>CAMLDR010000084.1 GCA_946478775.1 uncultured Flavobacteriales bacterium | reverse complement strand
GAAATTCTTCAACGAAACGATTTGACAAAAATCGGTAATAACGACAAACAATTTCAAGTAGGAAATGACATCTAATCCGAAAAAACGTTCAGCTTTAGGAAAAGGATTGGGAGCTTTATTGGAAAGTTCCTCATCAGATATTACAACAACGGCAACTGCTCCAACAGCGAGTACAGGTGGTGTAGCTTTAATCCCGATTGGTTCCATTGAAGCAAATCCATTCAATCCGCGTACTAATTTCGAGAAAGATGCATTGAGTGAATTGAAAGACTCCATTGCAATCCATGGCATTATCCAGCCTTTAACGGTTAGAAAATTAGGCAAAGACAAATACCAGCTGATTTCAGGAGAAAGACGATTCAGAGCTTCTCAATTGGCCGGACTGGAAGAAGTCCCTGCCTATATTCGTGTAGCGAACGACCAGGCAATGCTTGAGATGGCTTTGGTTGAAAATATCCAGCGGGAAGACCTGAATGCTATTGAGGTTGCACTCTCCTACCAGCGTTTGATTGACGAAATCGGTTTGACGCAGGATCAACTATCACAAAAGATATCAAAAGGAAGAACAACCATTACAAACCATTTGCGTTTGTTGAAACTTCCGGCTGAAATTCAATTGGGTGTCCGGGATAATCTCATTTCCATGGGACATGCGCGCGCACTGGTATCTTCAGGAGATGAAAACCGTCAATTGGATTTATACAGACAAATTATTGATTTCCAGCTTTCTGTTCGTGAGATCGAAGAATTGATCCGTACAAACACTTCACGTACAGATGAGGAAACTCCAAACACGCCAAAAACAGCTACCACACCGGAATTATCGTCCATTCAGGAGGTTTTTAAAAATCATTTGAGCGATCGTATTTCGTCGAAAGTAGAGATTAAAAAAACGCATTCGGGAAGTGGTAAGATCTTAATCAACTTCTCCTCTGAAGTAGATTTAAATCGAATCATTGAATTGCTGAATAAAACAAAATAATGCACAAATTCCTTGGCGTTTTCTTTTTAGTTTGGTTTTCACTTCAAGTAAACGCCCAGGATTCCCTTGTTGCTGCTCCGGCTCCCGACACGGCTAAAACACATTCATGGAAAAGAGCCTGTCTCTTTTCTGCAGTTATTCCCGGTGCCGGACAAGTATACAACCACATTGCAATGCCTAAAGGCAAAAAGAAAGCTTATTGGAAAGTGCCGCTTATTTATGCAGGACTTGGTGCTGCTACTTATTTTGCCTTCAATAACAACAATCTGAAGAATCAATACCGCGCTGAATATGAGTCGCGAAAAATCGGGAATGCACCGGGTAATTTCCTGGAGTATGATGACCAAAGTTTACTTTCCTTATTCGCCCAGCATCGAAACAGACGCGATTTTGCCATATTGGGAATGGGACTTGTTTATTTATTGAATGTGGTGGATGCGGGAGTTGAAGCACATTTTGTGAAGTTCGACATCAGTGAGGATTTAACCTTATCAATTCACCCTACTACTTATTTCCCGAATGCATACGGAGTTTCTTTTCAATTTAAATTTCGTTAAAACTAAAAATAGGAAACTGAAAATAGTATTTTTGCGCTACATGAAAATCGGACTAATCGGATATGGGAAAATGGGAAAAGCGATCGAGCGAATTGCTTTGGAGCGCGGACATTCCATTGTTTATAAACTAGATTCCAAAACCACGATTGACCAGGTTGATTTAAGCCAGGCAGATGTTGCCATTGAATTTACTCAGCCCGGACTGGTTATCAGGCATATTGAAGCTTGTTTGGCTCAGAAAACTCCGGTTGTAGTAGGAACTACGGCATGGCAGGATCAACTCCCTTATGTGGCCACGCTGGTAACCGAAAAAGTGGGTTCTTTACTGCATACCTCTAACTTCAGTATTGGAGTAAACATTCTTTTCAACATCAACGAAAAACTTGCATCCTTAATGAATCCGCATCCGGAATACAAAGCACAGATCGAAGAAATCCATCACATCCAGAAACTGGATGCGCCAAGCGGAACAGCTGTTTCATTAGCACAAGGGATTATTCAAAACAATCACAGCTATACTTCATGGAAATCAGAAACAGGTTCCTGGCCTGCGGTTTCTGAACACGAGCTTCCTATTCAAGCCGTGAGAGAACCGGATGTTCCCGGAACACACACGATTTCCTATGTTTCAAAAATAGACACTTTAACTTTGAGCCACGAAGCACATTCCAGGGATGGTTTTGCTTTGGGTTCTGTCATTGCAGCCGAATTCCTTCACGGAAAGAAGGGAATTTACACCATGCGCGACGTATTAGCATTTTAATTCAACCCTATGAACGTACTTTATTATTTCTTGTTCCTGCTTCTTGTTCACCCGATCCTGGCTCTTTGGTGGAAAACCTTTGACCGTATTGGTGCTAAATCATGGCAGGCGTTTGTTCCGGTTTACAATTATTACATTGTGTTCAAGTTCGGATCAGGAAAACCATGGTGGTCTTTATTGATGTTCGTTCCGGGAATCCATGTGATCATGTGGATGGTAGCGAATGTTTCCTATATCAGAAGATTCGGGTTCTTTTCAGTTGCCGATACGATTCAGGGGATTTTCTTCCCGTACCTGATCTTATGGAAAATCGCCAATGATTCCAATTTACCTGCTTTGGCACCTACCAATTGGGCCAGTCCGGTAGAAGTAGCCAAAAGAACAAACAGTGATCATGTAGCTTTATTTTTGGCTTTGCCGGTTATCGGGCACGCAGTGGCTTATATCTTGTCATTTCGTTCAAAGAGAATTGGTAAAAAATCTGCTATTAAAGAATGGGGAGATTCCATCATTTTCGCCCTGGTTGCTGCAAGTATCATTCGTACCTACGTTTTTGAGCCGTTCCAGATCCCAACGGGTTCCATGGAAAAAACCTTATTGGTCGGTGACTTCTTATTTGTAAATAAACTCGCTTACGGACCAAAAGTTCCGGTCACTCCCCTTTCGTTTCCTTTGGTACATAATACCATTCCATGGATCAATGTAAGATCTTACAGCGGAATTGAAACTTCCAATTATTACCGATTACCTGGATTTGGGAAAGTGAATCGGAATGATGTGATGGTTTTCAACTATCCTTCCGGAGATACCGCAGTTTACGACCCGAGAGTTCCGGATGGCTTGATGGGACATGATTATCACGGGATTTTAATTGAAGAGGCCAAAATACTTTTCTCAGAAAAATACAGTGGACTGAAAGATCAGGTTTCTTACAGGATTTCTGACAGTATCACCAAGGAATTAGCAACACAAAATTTAGCTCCTGATCCTGATTGGCTCAAAGAATACAGTGATTATTTGGCTGTAACAGAAGTTATTGATTCAAAAGGAGCCGAATTCATAAAGGATTTTGAAAGATGGAAATCAAAAGCCAGAAAAGTACTGAGTGAACAAAAAATTGCTCATACCGCTAACGGAATTATTAGTCATTACGGTTTAATATACAGACCTGTAGATAAGCGTGAGAATTATATCAAAAGATGTGTTGGTTTACCCGGTGACGAATTGGAAATTATTAAATCAGAACTTTATGTAAACGGAAAGAAAGCATGGAAAGCTCCTTTTCAAAACATCATGTATGACATCTTAGGCAAAAAACTGCCTGCACGTCATTTGGAAAACCTGGAACTTATTGCCTCCACACGAAATCAGGACGGGGATTTCATAATGGATGACAGTTCCTATGTTACCGTTGCTTATTTAACAAGAGAGCAGGTTGCTCAGTTAAAAAAAGTATCTCCTGAAACACGATTCAGAACCCATTTGACCCCTCAATATTCTGATGATCGGAAGCACAAGTCAACCATCAGTGAATTGATAGGCAATCTATCTACCTTCCCGAAAGATTTCTATATCAACAATACCATTACGGATTTCACCAAATTCCGAATTCCTAAGAAAGGTGCTGTGGTAAAATTGACGAAAGAGAACATTGCGTGGTATAGAAGAATTATTACGGCGTACGAAGGACATAATCTTCAGGAGAAAAAAGACGGTATTTACATTGACGGAAAGAAAGTAACTTCCTACAAATTTGCAATGAACTATTACTGGTTAATGGGAGACAATCGCTACAAATCGGCAGATTCCAGAATTTGGGGATTTGTTCCGGAAGACCACATGGTTGGTAAAGCTTCCATTGTTTGGTTCTCAAAAGGAGCTGAAGTGCGCTGGGGCCGTATGTTTACTAAGATCAGGTAAGATTATGCTTCCTGTTTTTCCGATTGCCTATTTTGGGAGTGTACGTTATTTCCAGGATCTGGCAGCGTTTAAACAGGTTGCTTTTGAATATTCAGACCATTTACCGAAGCAGACTTTCCGGAATAGAACAGTGATTCTGGGTTCGCAGGGGCCTCAGGTCCTTACGATGCCATTGGAGAAACCTTCCGGTTCGAAAACAGCCACAAAAGAAGTATTGGTTTCGTATCAGCAGAACTGGCCTTTGATCCATTGGCGAGCATTAAAAACGTCTTATGCTTCTGCTCCCTACTTTGAGCATTATGCTTCCGATATCGAAAAAATGCTCTTTACTAAACACCGTTTCCTGGTTGATTTTGATTTGGAAATTACCCGTTTCGTTTCAGATACCTATCAATTGGGGCTTGATTTTACTTTCACAGAAGAATACGAAGTTTCCTACCCCAAAGATTACAGGGATTTTGACTATGAAAAACTGGGGATGAAGGGGGAATACAACCAGGTTTTGTTCGGTGAAAAACAATTTAATACCCGGGTTTCTATCCTTGACTTGCTATTCTGCGAAGGCCCAATGGGAAGACCTTTAATCATTTAAGTGTATTTTATCAAAATTTAAAATACTGAAAATCAATTAATTGATTTTTTTAACGATTTTTAAACCGTTTTTTTTTAGCCTCCTTATTTGCATTTCAAATTACTTATTGTATATTTGTTATGATTTAGGTGGTTAGGTTAGGTTGATTAGTGAATGGAGTTAGGACGCCCGTCTTAGCTCCATTTACGCTTTTAGGGCTTTACCAATTCCACCAGTGTTCCCTTATTGGTCTTTTGGGACTTGTATTCAAAGGGTAATCTTTCCCGGTACAAATACTTTTTCTGAGTCGATTCGAAAGGTCGGTAAATGTAATAAACACTGTTTCCTTTAACCTGAATATTCTCCGGATATTTAAAGTGCAGCTCAACCGGCGCGCTTAATTTCCCTGTACTCGTGTCGAAATGCCGCAATTGTGCTTTTCCTGCATTTTCATAATGAATATAGATCTCCCCCGTTTCATAATCCTGGATCAAATGCTTCTTCCATCCGTTCTCTTTGGGCTGTAAATGATAATAAATGGGAAGACTGTCGATTATATCCCCCTGAAACGAGTATTTGAACAATAAATTCTTATAGTGATCAAAAAGAAAGACCGAATCATTCCGTTCAAAAATGGGAGCGTACAATTCTTTGTAATAGATTGAATTGGTGAAGTAATACATCCCGACCCAAATCTCTTTATCAACACCTGTTTCGTTCTCTTTTTCTTTCGCCCACAGCTTTGTCCGTACATCCACCCATTTGAATTCCGAACGGTACAGCTCCATCATCAGATCGTCCTGAACTTTGGCAATTTTCCGGTAACTGGAATCTACGATGTCGAATGTGAAATAATCGAAAGCCGGATAGCTCGGATTGAAGTTGGAAAAATAATATTTGGTAAATGCCGTGTCTACAATGGGAGCAATGTAGGTCATGTAATAATTCTTTTCAATTTGCGCAATCTCGATCTGCCTGTTTTTCTGATGGATGCCGTAAAC
The DNA here is from genome assembly GCA_946478775.1 of uncultured Flavobacteriales bacterium. The sequence goes on along the minus strand of CAMLDR010000084.1, from coordinate 12,256 downwards.
ATTCTTTTCCGTCAACACGTGTGGATTGCCCCGGTAGTCGCGGATCAATTCCTGTCCTTTTTCAGGAAGCGGAATCTCACCCAGCAAATTAAAGCCATCGTAAAGGACCAGTTCTGTTCCCTTTTTCAGGTTTTTCGGGTACGTTAACAGGAGCAAATTGTTATCAGGCATAAACTCGAAATCGGTTACGGAAACCCGCTCGGATTCAAAAATGGTATCCGGAGCGCCAATAGGTTTGATAACTACTTCTTCAATTAACCGTTCTTTGGAGTAATACATTCGAACATAGATTGTCAATGTATCCGACGGTTTTCCTGAAAATACTTTTGCCGGGATTTCTTCCAGCGGATTAAACGCAATGTGCCCCAATTCGAATCGGGTAGGCTCTTTCGTTGAAACCCGGAAATATGCAGTTCCTTTCAGTGAAGTATACTGGGAGGTGACTAATGAATCTTTCTGGTAGTGACGAATGAAAACCCTGGAAACAGGATCTCCGTTGCTCCTGTCTTTAGCAATGATCCGAACAGTTGTCTGGGCAAATGCATTTACTGAAAGTAAAAACAGGAATGCGAGGTGTAAAATCGGTTTCATGACTGTTAATTTCTGTAGAGATGCAGGGAAATTGATTTTTCCACAAAACAGTGTAATGATAAAACAGTAGGGGCGAAAAATTTTTCGCCCCCTACTTGTTTTTATAATTTCAAAAGCCAGCCGAAACTGTCTTCTATTTTTCCTGATTTCAGATCATCCAGATAAGCATGAACTTTTAATGAGAAAGTACGTGTTTCAATCGCGGGAAGAATCAGATCTTCATCCCGGTATCCGATTTTAGCAATATGTGCAATAGTAGCAGCTGTTCCAGCACCAAAAGCTTCGGTCAAACGACCTTCTTTATGTGCCTGTACAATCTCTGCAACGGAAACTTTACGCTCTTCCACGGGCATCCCCCACAGATTTGCAATTTCCACAACTGATCGTTTCGTAATACCTCTTAGGATCGTGTCGCTTTCTTCGGAAGGAGTAATCAATACTCCATCGATCACAAACATCACATTCATGGTACCCGATTCCTCAATATACTCATGTGTTTTTCCGTCCGTCCAGACCAACTGATGATATCCCTTTTGCTGTCCTAATTTTGCAGGATATAAAGCTGCTGCATAGTTACCCGCAGTTTTAGCTCTTCCTACTCCACCAGCCGATGCTCTTGTGTAGAACTCTTCAATTTTCACATTTACGGGTTCGCTGTAGTAAGCTCCAACCGGACATGCGAAAATCACAAAGCGATACGTATCAGATGGTTTGATTCCGATATATTCATCAGTACCAAATAAGAACGGTCTTAAATACAGGGAATATCCTTCCTTACTTGGAATCCAGTTACTTTCTACTTCAACCAGTTTCCGTGTTAATTCTACGAAAACATTTTCAGGAATAACCGGCATACACATACGCTCACAAGACTCTTCGAATCGTTTTGCATTCATGTCCGGTCTGAAAATAGCCACTTCTCCATTATCCATTCGATAAGCTTTCAATCCTTCAAAGATTGATTGCCCGTAATGGATTACAGAGGTAGCCGGATGCATGGAAAGTGGTCCGAAAGGCTTAATCTCAGGATTTTGCCAGGCGCCATCTTTATAATCCATAATCAGCATATGATCAGAAAAAACTTTGCCAAATGGTAAATTATCCCAATCAACAGCATTTAGTTTAGACTCTTGCGTAAGAGTAACTTTCATGTTGTCTTGTAATATCATAACGACTAATAGTTACGCGAATATACCTAAATTAGTTGACGATTCCATGAAGTATATCGGAAGTAATGCCAATATTTGTAACAACAAGGAATTTTAATGGATCCAAACAAATGCTAAGACTTACAACCCTTTCATTGGAAAGCTTTTTACAGAAAACACAGCTTCTATTCTTTTTACTGTTTTTCTGCGGTTTCCATTCCACTTATGGGCAAACGCACTCGTTTAGCGGGACAATCGGGAAATATCCGGTCTATATGCAATTCGAGGTTAACGGAAGCATTGTTGACGGGTATTATTTCTACAAAAACAAACTGATTGACATCTCTTTTTCAGGAACTTACAAGGCCGGATTGATTACTGTTAAGACAACCGATGCATTTGGAGAGGAAGTAGATAATCCGGAAACTTTTAAGTTCAAATGGCCGAATAAAGCACCTGAAGGCACCTGGACCAACAAAGGAAAATCATCCGAATTGAAGCTGCTGCCATTGACCGCAAAGGAAACAGGAAGCCCGAAATGCACCAATCCTTATCTCATCAAGGAAAAAAATAGTATTGGTAGTCTGACAAAGGTGAAAATTGGTCTTTTTAAATTGAAAGCGGATGGAGAGCCACGAGTGATCAATGGGTTTAAAATCCGATACTTTACGGAAGTAAATACAGGAATCAGCCTGTTTCGTATAGATTCGGGATTAGTAGCTGATAAGCTGAAAGATGCCAATTCTTACCTGGAAAACTTTCACCTTTCGGAGTTCCTGCAAGCCCTTGAATGCGCTTCTTATTCCAGTTACGGTTCCGATTATAATTTCAGTGCAGATGGAACCACTATTTCAAATGACCTGGTGAGTTTTTCTGTTTTTGCAGCTTACTATTGTGGTGGAGCGCATCCGGATGAGACCAATTATGGAGTTAACTTTAGTTTTGATACGCATAAAACAATTGCTTCGGAGGATTACCTCCTTCCGGGTAAAGAAGAATTATTTCAAAAGCAAGTTGTGGCGTGTTTGTCAAAAATTAACCCTGAGTATTTCGACCCGGAAGCAGAATCTAACCCAGATGATTTGGGATACGATTGTAATTACTACAACTCAGAACTTTGGACAACAGACTGCAGTTTCACATTTACCAGCGAAGGATTGAAACTCCATCCTTCGTTTTCACACTACATGGCTCCATGCTTGGATCCGGAGTGGGCTGTAGTCCCCTATTCGGAATTGAAAGATTTGATAAAACCGGAATATTACAGCAAATTAATTCAATTGAAGCCCTAATTTTACAGGTTCAAAAGGTTTTAAGCATTCATTAAAAGTATGTCAAAAAAGAGCGAAGAAATTCTTTCCAGGTATTGGGGTTATTCTCAGTTTCGTCCTTTACAGGAAGAGATTATTGATGCCGCCATTTACGGGAAGGATGTGATAGCGCTTTTACCTACAGGCGGAGGGAAATCTATTTGTTTTCAGGTGCCGGGAATTGCCCGTGAAGGAATTACTATTGTGGTTTCGCCGCTTATCGCATTAATGGAAGACCAGGTCAATCAATTGCAAAAACGAGGAATCCGGGCAAAAGCATTAACCAGCGGACTTTCATTTCGGGAAATTGACATCCTGCTGGACAATGCCAAATTCGGAGGGCTTGACTTCCTGTACATTTCTCCTGAACGCATCCAGACACGTTTGTTCCAGGAACGGGTGAAGCAAATGGACGTAGGTTTGTTTGTGGTCGACGAAGCACATTGTATTTCCGAATGGGGACACGATTTCAGACCGGCTTACGTGGAAGTTGCGAAATTGAGAGAATTTCACCCGGAAGTGCCTATCATGGCCGTAACGGCAACTGCCACCCCAAAAGTAAAAGAAGACATTGTTACACATCTGAATTTGAAAAAGCCGGAAGTATTTGAAGCTTCTTTCGAACGGACAAATGTGAGTTATGAGGTTTACCACGTCTCCAATAAGCTGGATGCGATCACAAAATGGATCAATAAAAATCCGGGCGATGTGGGAATTGTTTATTGTCAGACGCGCAAAAGCGTAAAGGATGTGATGATCTATCTCCAGTCAAGGCAGATCAAAGCAAATATGTACCATGGAGGAATGAATTCCAAAGAACGCAGTCTTGCATTGTCTAATTGGCTTTCGGAGAAAACACCTATTATGGTTGCTACCAATGCTTTTGGAATGGGAATCGATAAGCCGAATGTTCGTTTTGTAGCACATTACGAGATCCCGAATAATCCGGAGTCCTATTTCCAGGAAGCCGGAAGAGCGGGACGTGACGGAAATGAATCGAGAACTTTTGCATTTGTTGAACCGATTGATATCAACGAAATAGCTGAACGCGTATTGGCTCAATTTCCCAGTACGGAAAAGATCAAATTAATCTACCGGGCATTGTGCAATTACCTGAAAATTGCTATTGGTTCGGGTGAGCACGAGTCGTATGAACTGCAATTCAATGATTTTGTAAAAAAGTTCAACCTCAACATGCAGGAAGTCTATCCTGCATTTAAGCTCCTTGAAATGAACGGCAGCATTCTTTTCTCCGAACAAGGACTGAAAGGTTCGCGCATCAAGGTTAGCATAGATAATACACACTTATATGGTTTTCAATTAAAGAACCCGGTTTTGGATCCTTTGATCACCTGGGTCTGCAGAAATCACAGCGAAGTTTTTGATTCTTTCTGTGAACTGGATGAATCTGAAATTTGCCAGCGATTGAAGATTTCAAGTCAGGAACTGGAACGGCAGCTGAAATACCTGGAAGAGCACGGAATTATTGATATTACCTGGCGTACAGACCTTCCGATGGTTACTTTTCTTCACGAACGCTTTCCAGACGATTATGTGGAATTAAAACCGGAAGTCTATCATTTCCGGAAAGAACGCGCTTTGGAACGGATGAACGTAATGAAGAAATTCATTGAAGAGAAACACTGCAGACCTCAATTCATCATCTCTTATTTCGGTCAAAAGAGCAATCCATGCGGTAAATGTGATTATTGCCTGGAACAAAACCTATTGGAGAAGCATCCTCGAATTGAATTGGAACTCCTCGCTTTACTGCAAGCTAAACCCATGAGTTTGGCTGAAATTATCGCTCAGTTCGACACTTCTTTCTCCGCAAAGATCAAAAACACACTACGGGAACTGATCAATGAAGAACGAATTGTTTTTATTGAGCAGCGTTTTTCGCTTCCCCGGTAAACGTTCGTTTCAAATCGATTATTTCACGCTGTAAATCCTGGATGCTTCTTGTAAGAGTTGAATCATCAATGCGCATTTCAGGAAGGCTCGGAGAAATATAATTGACGAATTTCCACATTTCCACAATGTCATTCACCTTCACGTAATAAGGCAAATACAACGGATTGGTAGAGCACAATTCAAATGATTGCTGGGATTCAATAAAGTTGTTTGCGATCTTAAAAACAATTCCATCGTCTTTTGTGACAACAATGCAAGGGGTTCCATTGCGAATACTTCCCCAGTTTTGAATGTATTCAGCAACAACGTAAGAACCTTCATCAACCGGGGGCATGGAATCTCCCATGATTGGAAAAGAACGGTACTTCCTGTTTTTGGACAAGAACGGCAAACTGAATGTCGGGAGAACTTTCAGGTAATCCGGATCTGCGTAACCGGTGGTGTAACCGGCCCGGGCCTGCTGTGGAATCAATTCGATTAGTTCATTGTCTTCCGAATCAACCAGCGAAGTTAAAACGCGCAGGTTCTTTCCGTTAATATCGGCATATAAGCCGGAACTGATGGTTGTCCAGTCACTTTCTGTAAAGGTGGAAAAATCTTTGGTCAGCAAGGCATCAATAGGAACTCCGTAATACTGGCTTAAAGCGATCAGCGTATCAATTCCCGGTTCTGCGATTTCATTTTCGTAACCGGAATAACTGCTGCGTGTCAATCCCAAATCAGAAGCAACTTCTTCCTGTGATTTTTTCTTGCTTTTACGAACGAGTTTTAAATTGTTCCCTAATTTCATGATGATCAAATTTTAATCAAAAGTATGACTATTTTTTAATCTTATTGCTTTTTTCTTAAAAAATTTATTTGTAAGGTCATCTGCAGAACTTAAATTCCATTTGAATCAGCGATACACGATCAAATCTATTATTTGAACAATCACTGCACCAACAAAGAAAAAACCAACCGGTTCACCTGGTTTGAAACTACCCTTTCCGTCTCTGCTGCATATTCTGAAGCAATTTATGTACTTCAAAAGTGATTGGTTTTCCGATCAGCTCGGAATAAACCTTGATGAATTTCGCTCCCAGGAAAATGATTTGAGAAGAGTAATACATCCAGGCCAGGAAAATCAATAACGTTCCGGCAATTCCCATTTGGCTTCCGAAGAAGAAATTCGTCAGGTAGAATTTTAAACCGATTTGCCCGATGTACAAGAGGCAGGATGTCAGTAAACCGCCCGAAAGCGCCAGTTTCCAAACCACTTTTCCGTCGTGAAGATATTTGTAGACCAGGGCAAATAACAGGGTATTGATGCCGATAGCCACAACGTGTTCTAATCCAGTCATAATCCATTGCTGATGAATATGCAGTGCCTCATACAATTTCCCGCTTACAGACATAAAAATAGTCTCGCCGGTGTAAAGCAATACGATCGAAATTCCAAATACGGCCAGCATGAAGACTGAAACCAGTTTCGTGAAAATGGTATAGAAGATCTTTGTTTTGCGGTCGTCAATTTTTACACTGATATCGTAAAACTCATTGATGCTCATACGGAGAGAAGAGATCAGTCCCGAGCTGGAAAACATCAAAGCGATAATCCCTATGATGTTTAGAACGACATTGCTTTTTTCGAAATGGACTTCGGATAAAAACGCTAAAATCCCCGAACTGTCTTTGATCCCTACCTGCTCTTCAAGTAATACTTTAATTAAACGCAGGATCGCCTCCTGCCCCATGATCATTCCAAAACTGATCACAGCCAGGTAAATAATCGGTATGATTGCAAAAACGGCATAATATGCCAGTGCTGCTCCGTGGAAAAAGGAATCTTCCTGGAAAAACTCTACAAAAGTTCTCTTAAAAAGTTCGCCGACTTCTTTCCAGCTAAGCTTGGGTATTTTTACTCTTGAGTTCAATGCGTTTTACTTTTTTTAGCGGTTTATCTGCGTGTAGTACAATAGTCTGTTTGTTTTTCGTTTTAAAAAAGGACTTCCAGTAAGCACCGAAGAAAACAGATCCCGAAAATTCAACTTCGAAACCATCCTTTTTAACCACTTTGTACTCACAAGGTCGAAATAAAATTTTAGTTTTTCCCGTCTTTAGTTCATTTAATTCTCCGAAATAAGCTCCTTCATTGAAACCGGAAGGATTAAAATAAAAAGCCTCCGGTGTGTCCACGCGGCTGAATTTCCCTTTATTCAAAAAGGCAATTTGCTCACACCACTGCATCACTTCGTCTCCTTCATGGGAAACTAAAATACACAAGGTATTCCGGATCTCTACCAAATTCTTGATATACGCACCGATCTTCAATCTCAAATGTGCATCCAGATGCGAAAATGGTTCATCCAAAAGCAAAACTTCCGACTCCATAGCCAATGCCCTTGCAATTGCCAAACGCTGTTGTTCCCCACCTGATAAATAGCGTGCCTGCTGTGAACTTACTTCATTCAACTCCACCAAATCAAGCAGTTCATCACAAAAACGATTGCGGGCCTTCTCGGGCAGATTCAGAATTTTGATCAGGATGTTTTCCCTTACGGTATGAAAGAGGTCCAGGTTAAAATCCTGATTAACCAGCTGGATTTCAGGATGACCGGGAATTAATCGTTCACTCGGTCCTAAAACGCGCTCTTCATTCCAGTGAACACTTCCTTTTGACGCGTCCAAAAGTCCGGCAACAATCTTTAATAGAGTGGATTTGCCGCCGCCACTCGCTCCTACAACTCCAAACACTTCGCCAGGTTTCAAATCAATGGATATCCCGCGCAAAATAGGCTTTTGTTCGTTGTAAGAAAAATAAACCTGCCTGATTGAAAGCATTAATTACGTAATTCCTTTGGGAAAGCACTTAATACAATATAAACTCCGGGAACCGGGTTTTCGACTACTTCGTCATCGTTCAAATAAACCTTCAGTTTTTTATGATCGTGGTCGATAATGTATTCGTCGAGGCATTTTTCAGAAAAAACAATGGCTGATGCTCCATGCTCTCCGTGAAAAACAAATTGGATCACATCGTGGATCTCGTAATGAAAAGCTTTGCCTTCTCCAAGTTCCCCTGCTAAAATAAAAGGCTGTTCACGTACAATCTCCAATACATCCGAATCATCTGTCAAACGGAATTCATCCTCCCATTCGTAACGGATGTTTTCCGGAGAATCCTTTCCTGCATGCTTTTCCTGGGCATATTCCTCTGAAAAAGAATTGTTTTTTAGAAACACTTGAACTGAATAAGACATTTTTCTTTTTTAACGAATAGGATACAAAGATACTATAATTGAAAATGTAGAATGGATAATTGAAAAGGTTTTGAGGCCGACTACTAAACGCTTCAATTTCTTCCACTTCTAACTTTTCAATTCTCCATTTTCAATTTAAACTATCTTTGCACAAAATTTCAGCTATGTATTCCAGTGTTCAATTACTTCCTCACAAAACCCAATCGATGGAAAGAAGACATCCGTGGATTTTTTCGGGTGCTCTGAAAGAGATGCCTAAATCGATCGAAGATGGCGAAGTAGTAACAGTGGTAGATTCACGGAACAACGAAATTGCAAAAGGACATTTTCAGCACGGTTCCATTGCGGTGCGTATCCTGACGTTCAACAAAGAATTGGTGGACCAGGATTTTTTCAATAAGCGTATCCTGGATGCGGTTGAACTGCGTAAAAAACTGCACCTTTTCAGAGCAGACAATTCGATTTGCAGACTGGTTCATGGTGAAGGAGATGAACTTCCGGGATTGGTGATTGATTATTATGGCGGAGTTGCTGTGATCCAATGCCACAGTTTGGGAATGTACCTTCAGATCGAACTGATTAAAAACGCCCTGGTTAATGCTCTGGGAGACAATTTAAAGGCTGTTTACAATAAATCGAAGGAAACACTTCCCGGAAGAATTCCGGTGGAAGACGGCTACCTGTATGGAACTTGCGAAACTCCGCATATTGCGCTGGAAAATGGCGTAAAGTATCAATTGGATTGGATTACCGGACAAAAAACCGGTTTCTTCATAGATCAGCGTGAAAACCGGGCACTATTGGCTAAATATGCCGAAGGAGCTAAAATCCTGAATACCTTTTGTTATTCCGGTGGATTCAGTCTGGCAGCTTTGAAGGAAGGCGCCAAAGAAGTACACTCGCTGGACAGCTCCAAAAAAGCCATTGAACTCACAGATGCGAATATTGTTCTGAATGGATTTGAGAACCATCAGTCCATTGTTGCAGACGCCATGAATTTCATTCGTGAAACAGGTGAAGAATACGACATCATTATTTTAGACCCTCCTGCATTCGCAAAACACCGCGACAAAAGACACCAGGCGGTTCAGGGATACAAGCGCCTGAATGCAATGGCTATTCAGCACATTCGTCCGGGAGGTTTACTGATGACATACAGCTGTTCACAGGTGGTCGACAAACAATTGTTTACCAATACAATAATCGCGGCCGCCATTGAATCCGGAAGAACGGTTAAAATCCTGGAGCAATTGCACCAACCGGCAGACCACCCGATCAATGCTTTTCATCCGGAAGGAGAATATTTAAAAGGACTGCTTTTACAGATAATCTAATGCTTGATATTCGATACAGGAGCATTCTGACGTTTGCTCTTCCCATGATGCTCAGCGGATTCATTCAATCCGTTATTTCCATTACTGACGCTGCTTTTCTGAGCCGATTCAGTAAATTGGCTTACGATGCTTCGGGAAGTGCAGGACTTTGGTACATTACGATGTACATGGTTTTCATCGGATTGGGAGATGGAGCTCAAATTGCCATGGCACAAAAGGTCGGAGAAAAGAACCCCAAAGGGTTTGCAGCGGTTTTTCAGTCCAACTTCGTCATTCTTTTTGCAGCAGCTATTGGTTTAACGCTATTGGTTCAGCTTTGTATGCCTTCGTTGATGGCTTATTTGGTTACGAACAAAGAATTGGCTCAGGCAGAGCAGTCTTTCCTGGAAATCCGAAGTTATTCTTTCTGGGCCGCTACCATTACAATCAGTATCCAGGCTTCTTATTTGGCTGTCGGAAAAACAGCACTCGTATTAATTACCTCTTTAATTGCCGCTATTTCAAACATCATCCTGGATTACTTTTTGGTATTTGGAATCGGACCATTCCCTCGTTTGGGACTGGAAGGTGCTGCCATTGCTTCTACCGTTGCCGAATTCCTGGCGATGTTATTTTTATTGTCCACTTTAATTGGAGGCAGGCTAAAAAACCAATACCCGGTTTGGAAACAGAACTTCATAAGCAAGTTTCAACTGAAAGAAAATCTGAAAATTGGGGTTCCGCTTTTATTTCAGGGAATTGTAGCTCTTTCCATCTGGACCATTTTTTTTATCTGGATTGAGCAGATGGGTGGCGATAACCTGACCGTTTCATTGAATATTCGCTACATCTATTTCCTGGCATTTATACCCATTTGGGGATTTGCCGCCGCAACAAAAACCTATATTGCTCAATACTTTGGAGCGAAGCAGTTTGATCAGATTCCCGTTATCCAAAGAAGGATTCAGCTTTTAACCGTTTGTTTTTTGCTCCTGACTTTCCACGGATCTGTATTATACCCGGAAGCATTGATCCGTTTGGTTTCGGATCATCCGGAACACGTGGAGAAAAGTGCAGAGATCCTTCGGGTGGTGAGCGGCTCTATTTTGATCTACGGGATAGGAAGCGTCTATTTTCAGACCATCAGCGGGATTGGAAGAACACGGATTACTTTTTTGGTCGAATGTATGGCAACTACGTTATATATTGTTTCGGCTTATCTTTTTATTAAGACCTGGCATTGGCCGGTAAAATGGGTTTGGCTGGTCGAATATGTCTATTTCATGACAATGGGATTCAGCTCATTGATGTATTTAAAGTGGATTACACGAAAAAAGAACAAACTAGTCTATGAATAATTTACGCATTGTCTTCATGGGGACTCCCCATTTTTCAGTTGGAATTTTGAACGCAATTAAAGCTGCGGGAATGAATTTGGTGGGAATTGTAACAGTTGCCGATAAGCCTGCGGGCCGGGGTCAGATTATGCACGAAAGCCCGGTTAAACAATTCGGACTTGAAAACAGGATTCCGGTACTCCAGCCTTTAAAGTTAAAAGACGTGGATTTCCTGGCAGAACTGCAGGCTTTAAATGCAGATGTTTTTGTAGTCGTTGCATTCCGGATGCTTCCAACAGAAGTTTGGAAAATGCCCAAACTCGGAACATTCAACCTGCACGCTTCACTCCTGCCCGATTATCGTGGCGCTGCTCCGATTAATTGGACTATTATTAATGGTGACCAAAAAACCGGGGTAAGTACTTTCTTTATCGATGAAGCCATTGATACCGGAAATGTGATCGGTCAGACAGAAATGAGTATTTCGGAGAACGAAAGCGCGGGAGAACTGCACGATCGGATGATTGAAACCGGCGGCAGTTTAGTTGTTGAAACCTTAAACCGGATTGCGAACAACGAAGTGAATCCGATTCCACAAACAGAACTAGGGACTTCTATGCGTCCTGCCCCGAAATTATTCAAGGAGAACACACAAATCAACTGGAACAACAAACCGGAGGCGATCCACAATTTGGTCCGCGGGTTAAATCCTTATCCTGCTGCGTGGACAACCTGGAAAAATTCAAAAGGCGAAATCAAGAATGTGAAGGTCTTCAAAACCCTTATCACAGATCAAAAAGGTTCCGGATCGATCCGATTGTCTTCTTCCAAGACTCAATTATTTGTTGATACCAACGAAAAACAAGTCGAAATTGTGGAATTCCAGGTCGAAGGAAAGAAGAAAATGACCGCAAAGGAATGGCTGGTGGGAAACAATTCAGCAGATTGGTCGATAATTTCGAACTAAATTTTGTCGAACAAATGGATAAATTAGTCGGAAAACCCCTAAAAACAGGGGTGCTTATCAACAAATGCGTTTATTTATCAACAAAATCGGCGCTTTTTAGTGTTTGGCCTTGGTAGAGAAGCATATTCATATATTTTTGTTGAGTTAATTATTAGAAATCATTCAAAAAAAAACCAAACTATGAACAAAGCAGAATTAATTGATGCGATTGCTTCTGAAGCAGGATTATCTAAAGCTGATGCGAAAAAAGCATTGGATGCATTTGTAGGTGCTACAGCTGGAGCATTGAAAAAAGGAGACCGTATTTCTTTAGTAGGATTCGGTTCTTTCTCAGTTTCTAAGCGTGAAGCTAGAACTGGTCGTAACCCACAAACTGGAAAAGAAATCAAAATCGCAGCTAAGAACGTAGTACGTTTCAAAGCTGGTGCTGAGTTATC
>CAMLDR010000083.1 GCA_946478775.1 uncultured Flavobacteriales bacterium | reverse complement strand
CTGACGGATGCGCATTCCAACCTGACTCAGGAGATCCGGATTGTTCCGTTTAAGGGGATTAAGAAATAAGTGTTTTGCCAAAAATTCATAGACAAAGGTGGAGCTTGCTTGTTTGCCTGTAAGATGATTATTTATCCATCTGAAAAAGCTGAATGGTTCCTTTGTCAAAATCAAGGACATTTGCGACAAATATGGACATACAAATAGGTGTTTTAAAAATCAAATTGTTGATATTCAATTATTTAACCATAAAAAACATACAAATAAACGGGCTTTTTTTTATTTTTCAAGTTCCCTGATTATTTTTTTACACTCCAAAATCTGATGAAACGCCTTTAACACTAATCTTTCTGGAATTCGTCTGTGGATTGTGAATGTTAGGCTAACTACCCGAAAAATTGTCTTTTTTCGCTTTGAGTCCAGGAGATAAACTAATGATAAACAATTGTTTAAATCAATTTTTACACATTCTAACTTATCCTAGTTTGGTTATCTATCTGCATTCATATCCTTGATTTCTTCATTTTTTTTTAAGAATATTGAAGACTATTATTCATAAAACCATCATTCTGTGAATCGAAGCAAGACATATCAGAATAAGAGCAAGCGTTCTTCTCTTTACTCCAATCCCTGGATTCAGCGAAGATTGGAGGAGCATGCTTTGGGGCCGGGGAATAATTACATGGTTCACGAGACAGCAGATGCTTCAGAAGAAATGGACGATGATCTGGAACTTGTTCAATCTTTTGACCGTAAAGAAACGACCGATCAAAAAGTTACGTTGTTAAATCACCCTAAGGATGACATCCTTGATCCGCTCCTTCAAGAGAAACTGGAACGTGAGTTTGAAATTTATGCCGAACATAAAATGAAGCTGCTTACCCAGGCTGTTGACAAGAAAAAAGATGCATTCATCAAAAAAAGGGACAAGTTCCTGAAGAAAATGGAACGATCCGAAGACCATTCCTGGGGAACGGATAGATACTACGAATTACTTGAAAAATGGTTTCCTGACTATGCGGATGTTCTGAAAAATAAGGTCGACGAGATAAAAACGACGATTAAAGAATCCATTACTGACCTCAATCAAAAAATTGGTACTGTCATTGATACTCTGGAAAAGGGACTGATACATGGTACCGAGGGAGATATCAGTACCGCTTTAAAACTGATCAATACCGCTGAAATTTACCTGAATGACGGAATTAAGCTGAAAGACAACGCCGCTAGGATATCTACCAAGTTCCCTGCAAGCGAAACCCCGGATTTACTTTATCAGTATGAAGAGGTTTTAAATGAATACCGGGAAATCATCCGAAATCTTCAGGCAAATATCGGAGACCTTGAAAGTGATAAAAGTCGCTTTAGAACGACAATCTTAGAACTGTCTCTGCAGCAGGATTGTTTAGCTGATTTCAACCAAACCGTTCAAAACACGTTTGATGTTATTGAATTGGTACACTTACAAAATTCAGAATTTGCAACATTAATTCAATCTACTGGAAAAATAATCACAGAATCAAGCGGCCTGGAACGCACTGCAACAACTCCTGATGAAGGTTCGGTTCGGGCACGGTTGGATGAACTTGCTTCGGAGATTGCTTTGGACGAGGAGGAAGATTTTGAAGATCCGGAAGCAGAAGAAATGCTCGCAGCTTATTTGAAGAAACATCGTATAAAAAACTTTTATACAGACGAAAGTACCGGATTGGTTGCCATTCAAGCCAACTTTGAGGACGCTTTCGCATTTGCAAGAAAATTGAATGAACTCGGGGTTATTGATGAGCGAAAATGGGTTTGGAAAGGTGCTTATGGCAGCATCCACCAGGTACATGGAATAGAATTAGCCAAGCGAGAATTAAAAGTGGTTGTTGCAGATGAAAAAGGAAAGTTAGTATACAATCAAGTTTTTTCAGATATTAATAACACCCATCAAAAACTCGGTGAACTTCCGATCGGCAAATACTCCATATACATCAAACGAGTGCACCGGGACAGTTCAAAACTGAACCAGACATTCCAGGTGAGCAAAGCAGGAGTTACTTACCTCGATATCAAGGTAGGTAAAAACGGATACTTCACATATAGCACTAAAACAGAACCGCCTGCAAATTCTTCGAAACTAATGTTAATCGGATTTTACGGAAATTATGGAGAGGCTAGTAATAAAGAACTGGATCGTTTGTATGAATACTATAAAAGACACGTCTTCGAATTAGGAAAATCTGAGAAAAAAGAAGATTCTTATCACCCATCGGCTATGTATGGAACTTCCAACTGGGGGATGTATGACGACCGGGCAACGAAAGATCACGTCCAGGAGATAACCAATAGAGAGAACGCAACCGGTCTATTCGCTACTTCATGGTCTCCGGGCGCAGGGTCTGCACCCTTTATTGTGGATGGGATAACAGCACTGGAAAAGCAACTGGAACCCTATGAAATTTACGCTGCAATTCAATTGGTAAATGATTTGGGAATTGAAAAAAACTATGCTGTAAAAGACAATATTTATTCCGCTTTACTTCGAAAAAGAATAGCTGATAAAGAAAAATCATATCATAACGCTTTCCAAAAAGAGATCCATAAGGAGGCGTCAACGATCGGCGAAAGTATAGAAATGCAGGAAGCTTTTCTCGAACAGGAAAGAATGAATACCATCTTTTCCATTGCCCCGGATTTCATGGAAGCGGATGAAAACATAACAGCCTCTTACTATAAAAACGAATTCAATCAGTTGGAATTAGTTATTCCCGATGATTACAATAACAAATTTACTCCGGAGAAAAGTCTGAAGATGCTTATTAAGCGATGGCACAACGTGAAGGTCATCATGACTACTTCTTTAAAAAATATAGACGGCAAAGAGGGCTATTTTTTCACCAAAGAGCAAAAGGATCTCATCGCAGATTTCTGTTTACACCTCTATTTTAATTTGCCAGACTCAAAGCAAAGCCATTACAGATCAGGGGATGATGAACTATCAGTTGATAACAAGTATACCAGTTCAATAACGTTTTCGGCATTCCAAACCATGCTATGGAGTAAGGATCCTAAAAAAGTAGCGGCCGGATTCAAAGAATTGGAAAATGCATTTTTCCAGGTCATTGACAGAGAAGAAAACAATCCATTCGTCCTGGATCCTGTCGATCAGGCTCAGGATCAAATTGCAAAGGAAAAAGGTATCCAAAAAAACTATCCCGATCTCAAAAAACTTCCCGGTATTTTAATGCCATTCGAAAATGTGAGTGAAGCCGTCCGTAAGGTTATTCCTGAACTTGGTAAAGATGTAGACATAGACACGCTCTCTTTGCCCCTTTATTACAATTATGAAGATGGAGAATACACGGTGTACCTCGCTCATACTGGATATATCTACGATGCATATACCTACCATGGAGACACTATGAGTGAAGCTTTTGATGAGTTGGCAGCCAGCGGGGACCTTCCAGAAGGAAAAATGCAAATTAAATATAAGAACCAGGTAATCTTAAAAACGGTAGAACGCGAATTATCACTTGCTGACTGGTTGGGAATTGCCTCGTTGGTATTGTTCGCTATTGCAGTAACCATTATCTCAGCCGGTGCGTCAACTTCTGTATTTGTTCCGATCTTTATAGGGGGAAGTATGTTACTTGGCGCAGCAAGTTCACTAGCGAATATGATCGAAAATTATCAACAAAACAAGCTGACAACCCAAAACGTCATAGTGGATGTGACAACGATCGTAGCCTCTATAATTCCTGCCCTTGGAACATTGGTAAATGCCTCAGCCAGAATTGTAAAAGCCAGTACCCTGCTCTCAAAAGTTTCCAGGTTCAGTAAAATAAGCGGCTCAACGAAATCGATTCTAGAAGCCATAAAAGGAACCAATTACTACCGACTGACCATCTACTCCGGAGCCGCATCAACCATGATTGATGGAGCCGTGCTTACTGCCGAGGTTATTGAGGGAATCGCAAATATTGAAAGTTCCGGGTTGTCCGATGATAAGAAAAACGAACTATTGAGACAGTTCCTGCAACAGATGATCATTTCCGGGTTTTTCGTGGCCATTTCTGCAAGGGCAGATCTCGGGGATCTCAAGTCATTTAAAAACTTCAAGACCATAGATAAATTTGAAGAAAAAATTAAGGGTATCAAAACACAATCCGATTACGATGATGTCCTCCTGTCTATCAAAAATAGCGATGACCTGGATGACAATGCCAAACAAATAGTTAAATCATTCGCTGATGAAAAGTATTTTAGGGTGAAGAGTCTGAGGGAAACAGGTGCGGATCCAGAGCGCGTCAACCAGATTAAGTTACGGGATCAGATAAATCAGGAGGCTTCCATGATATCCAACGACGTCGTAGAAATTGAATCGAAACTTGAGAATTCCCCAAATGTGTTTGTTACTGTTGATCCTGTATTAACGGTGATCTATGCGAGCTTTCAGAAGTACGTCCGCAAAAAACTGAACAATCAACTGGACAATAATATCGCATCAATTACATCAAAAGAAGGCTTGATTGAGTACCTCAAGTCTAATCAGACATACTATAGGTTTAACCCGGACGATAAGATCATTCAAAACGACCTGGAAGCCATTCTCAGAGAGAGTCAAATGGTGGGAGTAACAGATGATATTCAGAAAAAAGTCAGAACGTACCGGGAATTAAATCCGAATACACGGTATACCAACAAAGAACTGGTAGAGAAGTTTGAAAACGGGTATGAAATCAGTAAATCCAACTCTTTATTCAAGCCCAGCATGGAAATTCACCATCCTGTAACACTCTCTGAAGATCCTGAATTTACAGGAGCCAATGTGTTGGACGACAAGTACATCAGCAATGAATACACGAAAGAGGTAAAAGCGTTACTGGAGGTAAGGAATGAATTAGACGATAAGAGCCTGACTTTAAGTATGCGCAAACAACTGATCGAACAAAATAGCGGTCCGCTTAAAAAAGGAGATGAATTATACGAAGAAATAAAGGCGGTCAAACAGTTGAAAGTCAAGAACAGTGAAGCACTTGCCGAAGCTGCTTCCGATGCCTATTTTATTTCAAAAGGTTACACCAAAATCTTCCCGCAGGATGGCGCAACCTCCTCCATCAGCGGAGAATTTGACCGCATCTACCGCGGACCGGGTGGTGAGATGATTGTCATTGAGGCCAAGGGTGGTGCAAGCACTTTGGGTTCCAGAGAGATCCGGAATATTCCAAACAAAGATTATGTTGGAAAAAGAGCCGAACAAGGAAGCACACCTTATTTAATCGAAATCATCTTTACAATGGAAAAAAATGGTGCCGACCCGCAATTGATTGATGAACTAAAAGGAGCATTGATCTTAGGTGACCTCAAATACCTGAAGGTTCAGCAAAGTTTGGACGGTACGGAAGGTTTAAAACCATTAAAAATTGATAATTTTATTCTTGATAAAAATGTAATTTCTGAATTGCTTTAATTAAAACCCAAATAATTCTTATAATGATTGTTGATTGGCCAAACTCATATACTGAAAAGTTTAACTCTGAGAATACGGATGTAGTTAAAATTAATAATTTAAAAGATTTGATTTTCAATAAATTAAATATTAAGTTGGAAGCGTATTTTGTTGGAGCCCTTGCAAAGCAACATTATGAGTTATTCTTAAATACATATTTGTATGATATAGGGGAAAAAGAGGCTTGGAAACACTTTTCAATTTCTCTAAATCTCGAAAAAGAATATTTAAGGCTTGTTTTATCCAATGGAGTGCTCACAAAGGTTAATGTTTACGGAGAGACTTTTAATATTCAAGATCCTACGGTAAATGACGGAGGAATTTTAGTTGAGGGATGGAACAACCGTTTATCCAAAGCTGTAATCGCCCGCGATCAAGAGCTCATTAAGACACTTGTGGAAATGCCCTTTGAAAAAGTGCACAATGAAAGCATTAAATACGAGGAGTACGTATTTAAATACTACGAATTTCTCAAAGCTTTGTATACCGAAGGAGACGAAACTTATACGGAAAAATTAAAAGAAGCTATCCTCTATACCTTTCCCGATAAATTAAAATGGTCCAAACCGGATGATCCGCAATTCATGCTCATGAAGATGGAAATGTACCTGTATCTGCTATCCGGAGATGAGCAGGAATTGAATAGAATCATTGTTAAATACCTTCAGGAGGGAAAAGAATTCACTTTAAAAATGCGGGAAGGGTTTCACAAGTATTCTGACTTTATAGATATTGGTGTGCTGGAAATTTGCTCCATTGCACACGACCGCGGCATGAACATCACCGTGCAGTCCCCATACATTCCCGAATGGCTGTACAAAGGTGAGTTTCGGAACTGGAAGTAACCAAATTAAGCATTATGAAAATTATAGATTGGCCGGAATCATATTATGAAAAATTCAAGACTGAAAACATTGATGCAAAAGCCTCAGATCTGTCTATAAAAGGACTAAAAATTAAACTAAAACAATAATTTGATGAAACTTATATTAGATCTGTGCCTTTCCCGTTTTCAGACAATGGTCGAATATACTTATCCTGTTCTATTTTTCCGACTCACTACTTCCCCTACCAAAGGCTTGACCCAATTTAGCTTGACCAAACTATAAGTTTCCCTCAATTCTAAGTCTGCAATCCGATTCTATTTTTAGCTTTGTACCGGTTTTAAATAAACACGAATGAAATTCTCCTTCCTAAGGAAAAAGTGGTTCAAAATACCCTACACCATCCTGCTTTACGGTTTTGCAGCATATGGTTTTATACTGATTGCAACCTATTTTGCTGTCAAATTCAACTGGACCAATGAAAGTGGTTCCGTAGACGAAAACAACCGGTATTTCTCAGAAATGCATGACAAATATGACCAATCTTTCAAGGTCGATTCGGTATCCATGATCAAACACCGCTTTGAAGTATTGAATCGCATTATGCTGGTCAACGACTTTTATCCGAAAAATGCGAATTACATTTTGGAGGTTTATACTGCGAATAAAGACGAAAAACTAGCACTGCGCATGCTGGATGCGGTGGACCTTCAATTGAAAAAAAACAAGGCTTACCGTAAAGCTTTGTCCAAGTGGAAATACAAGAACGAAAATGCTTCTCAAAAAAGTACCGGTCTAAGTGTTTTTGAATGGATGAACATTGCGGAATGGCAGGATTTCAAGCAAGCCGTGAGTAAAGACAAAAAATTCATCGATTCTGTTTACCACGTTACAGGAGTTGAACCCCGGCTGATCGTTGCATGTTTGGTTGGAGAACAAATCCGACTTTTTAATTCGAACAGGGAATCTTACAAGCGCTACATGGGCCCACTGAAAGTACTGGCTCTGGAAAACCACCTTTCTTATGGTGTTACCGGAATCAAAAACGGAACCGCGCTGACCATTGAACGTTACCTGGCAGAAAAAGACAGCGAGTTCTATCCCGGAGAAAAGTACGAAGCGCTTTTGGATTTCGACTCAACAGCCAATTTCACCACGAAAGGAAATGACACCCTGGATTTGCGCCTGCAGCGCCTGGTCCAGTTTGAAAACCACTATTATTCATATTTGTATACCGCTTTGTTCCTGCGGGAAATCAAAACCCAATGGGAGAAAGCCGGTTACCCGATTGATGACCGCCCTGAAATTTTGGCATCCCTGTTCAACCTGGGTTTTCAAAGATCGAAACCCAAACCAAATCCGGCTGTGGGAGGATCTGTCTACAAAATCAAGGATACGGATTACACTTTTGGTTCGGTGGCTTACGAATTTTATTACAGCGGGGAATTAGCAGATGTTTTCCCCTACAAAAAGAAGAGTTTTGATGAACCCCGAACAGTCGTAAAGAGAGCAGAGCTCTCAGAATGAGAATGAGTCCCGATAGCTATCGGGAGAGAAGGATGATTTAATTCCTTATCCTCATGCTGTTTCGCATTCTATTAAAATGGATTATTTTAGACAAAACAAACTTATATGAAAACACTACTTGTTCTGTTAATGTCCTTTCCATTTCTTGCTTTATCCCAAAAAGAGGCCAAGAAAGAAGTACGCCAGGTCATTGATCAATTGTTCGAAGGAATGAGAAAGGGTGACAGTTCCATGGTGCGGAAAACACTTTTACCAAACGCCACATTAAATACCAGTTTTGTCAATCTCAAAGGAGAAGCAAAACTGCACCAGGATTCCATCGCATCCTTTTTAAATGCAATCGGAACGCCACATACTGAAATTTGGGATGAGCGCATCCTTTCCTGCGAAATCAAAATAGATGATAACCTGGCAACCGTCTGGACCAACTATGCCTTTTACGCTGACAATGTGTATTCCCATGAAGGAGTAAATGCTTTTCAACTGGTAAAAGTGAATGGTGTTTGGAAAATCCTGATCATTACGGATACGAGGCGGAAGAAGTAATTCCTAATTAACCAAATCTCTTTTACCTCTTCCCTTGAGGCGAGAAGGTTGGCCATCCCCCTTAATCCCCCTTCAGCGCCTATGCTAGAGCTACAGCGCCAGCATAAAGGGGGAATAAAAACAAATTATTTTCGTCGGATTGCATTAAAATTCAGATAAAATAATTTATTTTGCAGACGAACACTATATCACACTAGTCATATGAGAACCAGTAAATACATCCTCACGGCTGATGATTACGGTGCTCTTGATTACATCGATCAGGGCATCATTAAAGCAATCAAGGCAGGTAAAATCAATTCCGTAGCTTGTTTCGCCACGCGTTTCGACCGGGAAAACGAAGCTGAATTACCCGAAAGAATTCAAACATTATTAGACTTAAAGAAGGAAGGCTATGAATTTTCCATCGGTCTGCATTTCTGTATCACATCCGGTTTTTCAAATGATGTGGATACGATGCTGTACGGGAATTCGCTTACGAAACACCATTCAGAGAAGAAACGGCATGAATTCAAAACCGCCATCAATTACCGTTTCAACCAGGTGGAAGAAGCGGACATTGAAAAAGAACTGCGTTCTCAAATCAAAATTCTTCAGGATTTGTTGGGCGACGAGCCCATCGATTCCATTTCCAATCACCACGGCCTGGTTTACATTAACACCAATTTATTCAGACCGTATTCCCGTGTGGCGGCTGAATTCAATATTCCTGTGCGCGCTCCGATAACCTGGAGAAAAGCGGGACTAAAAGTGAGCAATTGGGACAAAAAAATGTTCAATGCAACTATCCGGGAAGGAATCAAACTGAAAATGCTGGACCAACTCAGAAATGCACTGGATTCAAAAAGCCGGATCCGAATTGCCCAAAATTTAAACCTGTTCCACCCCACTTGCTTAGTCGACGAATTCTATGGTCAGCCTTTCAAACCTAATTTAGAACAACTATTTAAATCGTTCAACGATGCAACCTTTAGTGCCGAATTCATGTTTCATCTAGCAGATGCAGAGTACCGCGCCCAAAAAGGCCTGAATGAAGATCAAACTGCTGATATGCGTTCACATAACGGAATCGACAGCGGATACTTCAAATGGCGGGAAATGGAATTCAATACACTGATGAATACCGATTTTCCGGAGAAGCTTCAGAAAACGACATTCCGGGGCCTGGTTGCACTGGATAAAGAAAAACCGATTTGGTTGATAAATGGCTGAAATAATTACATCGCAGTGATTTTTCAGTCAACCTGGAAAGAGAGTGGTTCTAGTTCACCACTCTCTTTTTATTTGTATGTTCCCAAAGAACTGAAGGGAAATCATTTCAACGAAAATAAACCTTCCGCATTCGTTGGTTTTAAAGTAAAAAAGGCATCTTTGTACCCAATTCTGCGCCGAAGCTTTAGCGCAAGTATTTAGTCATTTACTCAACATTTGTCGGTATGATTCGCGTTTTTTATACACACGAAAATGAGCTGATTTGGGAAAAATATCCTGAAAAAGCAGTCCTTGATCCCAAAAGAGATTATTTATGGATCGATCTGCTCCATGCCACACAGGAAGAGAAGGACGAAGTTTGTGCGTTCTTCAAGGTAAAACTGCCAACATACAAAGAAGCCGTAGAGATTGAAAGCAGTTCGCGTTATTCGGAAAACCAAAAATCGATCAAAGCCAACAGTGGTTTTTTGAAAGATGGTGACACGCCCAAAATTCACCAGGTCTCTTTCCTTTTGAAAGAGAATATCCTGTTCACCGTGCGCAATGTAGAATTGCAGTCTTTTGCCGAAGTTGTCAAAAAAATCAAGGTTGCAAGACAGGATTTTATTCGTTCGGGTTCACAGATCTGGGTTTTGCTTTTGGAAACACGGATTGACCTGGATGCAGATTACATCGAAAGTCTTACGCGAATTACCAATATCATCAGCCGGAAAGTACAAAGTTTATCTGACCCGGAAGAAAAAACCCTGCGCAAGATCGCTAAATTGCAGGAAAACACGATTTTAATACGCGAGAGTATTACGGACAAACAGCGGTTAATTTCCGCATTGATGCGCTCTCCTTTTATCGATGCAGAAACCGGTGAACGTCTGCGTGTTATTATGAAAGATATTACTTCCCTTTTGCAGCATACACAATTCAGTTTCGAAAGGCTGGAATACATTCAAAATACTTTGATGGGCCTGGTGAACATCGAGCAGAATAAGATTATCAAGATCTTTACGGTAGTATCGGTGATTTTCATGCCGCCTACTTTGATTGCAAGTATTTACGGGATGAATTTCAAAGTCATGCCAGAACTGAGCTTTTCATTCGGTTATCCGATAGCGGTCATATTGATGATCAGCTCTTCGGTCTTTACGCTGCTTTATTTTAAGCGGAAGAAGTGGCTTTGAATAATTACGAATTACTAATGTTGAATTACGAAGAAAAACTCATCTATAAAAAAAGTCTTCCATGGTGGAAGACTTTTTTTATTATTTCGTTACCGGGATAACGGCGTTGATTTTGATCGAACTTCCAACATCTCCGCCTGCTTTTCCTACATTGTAGGTAGCACGGTCTATGGAGAAAGAAGCACTGATCTTCCCTTTACTACCCGATTTGGTGAAGGTGAATGGAATCGTAATTTCTTTCGTTACATCCTTCACTGTCAGCTTTCCTTTTGCAGCGTAACCGCTTTCTTTCTTCTCAATAGAAGATGACGTAAATTTGATGTTCGGATATTTATCTGCATTGAACCATTCAGCTCCCAAAGCATGTTTGTTTTGCAAACTGTTACCGGTATTAATCGAATTCACATCAATGGTGAAAACGAATTTGGATTCAGACAACTTCGCTTCATCAAAATTTACTGTTCCGCTAAGTGTTTTAAAGATTCCGTTTACTCCCTTTGCAGAGAAATCCACGCTGTAATCTTTACCGATTTTCCAGGTCTTTACCTGAGTAAACGCAAATACTCCTCCAACCAGGAGAAGTATTGCCATCAAAAAGATACTTCTTTTCATGATTATTCTTTAACCAATTCCAAGTCAGCAGTAACGTTAACATCGTTGCTCAATCCCGGGTTCTCTCCACCTACTTTGAAATCCAATCGGTTGATCGTTCCGGTCATTTTGAAACCACTCACTTCTTTTTTGTTCATCGGGTGTGTGATTGTTCCGTTATGAACAGCAGTCATTGTCACTTCTTTTGTAACACCATGCAATGTCAAATCACCTACTACTTTGTATTCGTTTTTAGACTTCGCAACTTTTGTAAATGATTTGCTCACGAAAGTAAATTTCGGGAATTTCTCAGCGTCGAAGAAATCTGCACCTTTCAAGTGACCATCACGCATTTCGTTTGCTGTATTGATACTAGCGATATCACCTGTCAATTCAACTTTTGCATCAGAAAAATCTTCTTTCGTTGCAGTCATTTTTACTTCATAGGTTCCGAAGCTTCCGTTCATGTCGGAGATTCCCATGTGCTTAATTGTAAATCCAAGTCTTGAGTGCGCGTTGTCTAAAGACCAGATTGAGGATGTTGCAACTGTAAAAGATAGTGCTAAACCTGCGAAAGCAGCTGCGATAATTGTTACTGGACGTTTCATGTTTGTTTGTTTTTATTTGTTTATTTAAATTTTTGTGATCTGCTGGTCAGATCTTTATCGATCCACAGTGGTGGATTCTCTTGTTTGATTAATTACGTGATTCGTATTTCCAAAAGAATGGAACAAGAGCTAAAAAGCTCAAAGCGGGAAAGAAATGCATTGGAATTGCCAAGCCAGGAAATCCTTCGGGATCAACGGTCAATGGAAGTTTGAAATCCAATACACCAATGATGCTTGCAAAACTTAAGATGCAATATAAAACATTTAAGATCGGCATCAAAAGTGGTCTTTTTAAACGGGCAGCTATCACATAGCCCAACCCCATCAATAAACACCCGATGATACTCGCAATAAATATTCCTGATGGATTAAGTACCGAGCTGAAATCCGTATAAAATGCTTCATTATAAATGGCATTATACAAGGTTCCTACTCCTCCCGCAAGTATTCCGCTGGTGATCCCCAGCAATATTCCCTTTTTTAAATTCATATTCAGATTTTGAGATACAAACCTAGGTAAATATTTCCATTGTAAACAAATTAATTTCCTTTATAAACCAGTATCCTTTTGGAAACCTATTGAATTCAGGGGAGTTAACGTCGATTTGAAAGTCTTTTTTAAAGAATATTTAACAATTTATCCCGACCCATTCGCGATTCATTGGATTATTTAACGCAAATAACCTGTTTTTTTAAAACAACTCCAATTGTTCTCCGAAGTTCATTCCTTCCAGTTGCAGAAGTTTTTGTTTGGCTTTCAACCCACCGGCATAGCCCGTAAGGCTTCCGTCACTTCCTATTACTCTGTGACAAGGTACAATGATCGAGATGGCGTTAGCTCCGTTTGCCGTAGCAACTGCCCGGATGGCTTTTTCGTCTCCCAAAATGCGTGATAACTCCAGATAGCTGGTTGTTTTCCCATAAGGGATAGTCTGTAATTTATCCCAAACCGATTTCTGAAAATCGCTACCCACCAACAACACCGGAAGATCGAATGTGGTTCGTTCCTTTGCAAAATATTCATTGAGTTGGGATTTCACTTCATTCAAGACCTCGGTCTCTTCCAGTTTAAACTCAGCCTGCAGCCCTGTTTGGATTCGCGTATCGATCTGATCACGCATTTTGCGGTATTTCCAATCGCACAAACACAGTTCGCCGCCGAATTCTCCGAGAACCAATTCTCCATAGGGACTTTGAAAGTATTGCAGATAAATCATGCTTAAAGGTAAAAGTTAATTATGAGAAGGTAAAAAATGAAAATAGATTTTCCGGAATCCACCCCGCTAATTAGTTTTAAATTTTTATGGGCACTTTGAAACTATGCGTGACTCCATAATTTACCCGTGAGCCATTTGGAAGAAAAAAGCAGTGAATTCAGGATTCTGATTCACTGCTTTTCGTCAAGGTGTAGTGGTTGGTTAAGTAACTAACTAGTGGTTAGGTGTAGCTAACGTGGTTTGGTTGGTTCATAAAGAGAATAGTGGTTAGGCTTTCTCTTTTGTGGTTAGGTGTTGGCTGGTGATCCGGTTAAGTTGATTAGTGAATGGAGGTCTTATTGTTCTTCTCCGAAATATCTCTCATTTGTTTTAATTTATAAGTCAAAGATACGGTAGCAGAACGTAGGGTATTTACGTTCTATATACACTATTTAAAAAAGTTTAAAAACCCAGTAAAAACAAGGGTTTCAGGAAAAATAAATTGCTGAAAAAGATTTAAAAAAATCACCTCTTTACAAGTCTTCTTTGCTGGTCTCCGATTTTCACGAAATAGACCCCGGAAGGGAGTGAGGAAAGGTCGATTTGAGTCTCTGATCCGGTGGCTAAAATTGTTTGGTACAACTTCCCTTCTGCGGTTAGAATTGAAATGAGCTGCTCTTTTTTGCTTCCGGAAAGAATACAGGAATGATCCGTCGGATTGGGCTGGATGGTCCAGGTGATTTCTGTTTCCAATTCATTCAATGAAACTGTTCCATCGTATTTTGCAATGTAGCTGTTGGTATTGTTCATTCCTCCTCCAACATACAAGTCACCGTCATACCAGGCAATGGCTTCTATTTCACGATTGATTGTTCCGCCACTCAAAGTATCGACATTTGTTCCGTTAAACGCAAAAACTCCCTGTCCCTGGTGCACTGCTGCTGCTTCGATAACCCGGTCAAAGCCGCCGGCCAGGTAGAGTTTGGTATTGAGTACTTTCATGGTATGCACAAATGCATTCAGTGCCGAATTTGTATAATTGATACCAAACCCGGGATCAACCCAGCTTGTGCCATTCCATTTGGCAATGCATTTCAAAGCTGTGGAGCCGCTCATTGTAAATTCGCCTCCGGCATACAATTCTCCGTTATAAACGCATACCGAATAAACCGTTTTATTGAACCCTGCGTCCATATTGTGCCATTGGCTTCCATCCCAGCGTGCAATTCCATTTACGGTAATTCCCCCTGCTTTTAAGAAATTTCCTGCTACGATCAGGTCTGTCCCGAATTTGCAAAGATCGTGAGGGTACATAAGCGCTGCCGACCCCACAATATTTCCACTCAAACCACTTCCGAGAGAATCCCAGGAAGAACCATCCCACTGCATAATTCCGGAGATCGCTTTATTTCCAACACGGTCAAATTCACCACACGCAATGATGTTTCCATTGTATTGGTCAAGGGCATATAAATTGGCTGTTTTCAAACCGCCGTTTACTGCATCCGTCAGGTAAACTCCCTCGCCTATTTTTCCAAAATCGACACCGCCATGCTGATACACCCAGTTCGAATCGCCGGCTGCGGTCTGATATCCAACAAAGTACAGAAAGTTTCCCAGGTATTTCAATTGATGCCCTGCGCTTGAATAACCCGTCCCAACGGGCTGCCAAACGCTTCCGTCCCACTTAACGATGTGATTATTGGGTGTTCCGCATAAACTGGTAAAAAAACCTGTTCCGTACAATTCGCCGTTAAATACCTCAAAGTTATCCACGAACCCATTTCCGGTACCACAAACCACCGACCATTGTGCAAACAGTCCATTCAGGTTAAGCGCCAGCATAAGTAATGAAGTAAGTAGTATTTTTTTCATGGCTTGCGTTTTTATTGAGTTTTCGAAAACCTTAACGATGAGAACAGAAAAAGAGTTGGCTGAAAAATCAGTTCTATTTCAAAACCATTAAATTTACAGCACTTGAAACACCCGGAGAAAATATCAGGATCACGGTTAAAATCCATTATCGGCGGCTCGATCGGGAATTTGGTTGAATGGTACGATTGGTATGCTTATTCGGCATTTTCACTCTATTTTTCATCCGCCTTTTTCCCGGAAGTAAGTGCTACCGCTCAATTACTGAATACTGCCGGAATCTTTGCCGTAGGTTTCCTGATGCGCCCTATCGGCGGCTGGCTATTTGGCGGAATTGCTGACCGGATCGGTCGCAAGCAGGCCATGACACTTTCCGTTCTATTGATGTCTTTCGGCTCATTGCTGATCGCTTTAACCCCTTCCTATTCCACCATCGGTGTTTTAGCACCGATTCTTCTTTTACTGGCTCGTTTACTGCAAGGACTGAGCGTTGGTGGTGAATACGGAGTTTCAGCTACTTACCTAAGCGAAATGGCTACTGAAAACCGGCGGGGCTTTTATTCCAGTTTCCAATACGTGACTTTAGTGGGAGGTTTACTGATTGCGCTGGGGATTCAGTTAATTTTGCAAAAGCTGATCTTAACCGAGCAGCAATTACAGGAATGGGGATGGCGAATTCCTTTTGTGATCGGGGCAATACTGGCGCTGGTGGCCTTATACCTTCGAAGTAACCTGCATGAAACAGAAGCTTTTGAAGCGCAGGCCCTGCGCAATATCTCCAGCGACGGCACGAAAAGTAAAGGAACTATCAAAATGCTATTTCAGCATCCTAAAGCTATCTTACTCGTTATCGGAATGACTTTGGGCGGAACAATTGCTTTTTACACTTACACCACCTATATGCAAAAGTTTTTGGTCAATACGGTTGGATTGAGTAAAGACGTTTCTACGCTGATATCTTTCGTCAGCTTGTTGATCTTCTTGATCCTGCAGCCACTTTTCGGAGCTTTATCTGACCGAATTGGGCGAAAACCTTTATTGATCGGCTTTGGTGTCCTGGGAACCATTTTTACAGTTCCCTTACTAACGGCACTCAGCCACACCCATTCCCCATGGATCTCTTTTTTCTTACTGATGTCAGGATTGGTCATCGTAAGCGGTTATACGAGTATCAATGCAATTGTAAAAGCTGAGTTATTTCCGGCAGAAGTCCGCGCCCTGGGAGTTGGTCTTCCTTATGCATTAACGGTTGCTGTCTTTGGCGGAACAGCGGAATATCTTGCTTTGTGGTTTAAGGATTCCGGTCACGAATCGTATTTCTATTGGTATGTTACAGGATGTATTTCCATTTCGCTGATCGTCTACCTGTTCATGAAGGATACGAAAAAGAATTCGCGGATAAATGACGATTTGAAGTCATGATCCCTCGCTATAACTGGGTAAATAGACACATGTCTATGCATATTTTGGATTCTGAAGTGTGGGATAGAGGATTGCGCAAAAACTGAAAACGTCAACCTACAGTTCATCTAGTGCCTTGTTAATTCCTTCCACTTTTGTATGTCTTTCAAAGGAATAAGTATTTTCCGATTGTTCGATATGCTGGAAAATAACCAGGCATTTTTCGTAAAGCTGTTTTCGTTTTGCATTATCGGAAGTATTATCCGAGATAAACAGAAAAAGATCTGCCAGTTTCTCAAAATGCGATTTACTAAAGTTCTTTTCATTCTCCAATACCCGGATCAATTCTTCGTTTTCAAGCCGGGCAAATTCATCGGAAGTAAATCCGAGTTCCGACTTCAGGTTTTGATTTACCTGATCAATCCCGTTATTCAGTATGGTTTTATCTTTTAAACCCAGCAAACCTCCAAGCATTTTACTCAATACCTGTCCCAGCTGATCCAGTTGTCTTTTCAGGTAGTCTTCTTGTCCCATTTGGTTCGTTTAACGAGCATAAATGTGAAACTCATTTACTGGTTAATTATTGAAAAAGATATATCCATTGAGCGAAGTGGCAATTAACAACCAAAGGAAATAAGGAACGATGAGTAGTGATTTTGCATTCAACGCACCTCCGTAACGGAAAAGAAATATCCCCACAACCAATGTGAGTGCAGTAATAATAATTAACCCGGCCAAGACGTGGTGAAAGTAGAAAAACACCGGATTCCAGAGCACATTCAGAACCCATTGGAAACAAAATAAAGTAATCAGTGCTTTTCTGTTCTGCACGATTTCATAGGCAAAAGCCATATAAACAGCAAAACAGACCATGATCGTGGTCCAGGCAGCACCAAAAACCCAGCCTGGCGGAGTCCAGGGAGCCTTGTTCATCGAAATGTACCATTCAGAGGAAACTCCACTGCCCGTGAAAAAGGACCCGATTCCCAAAGCGGCAAAGTTGATCACTAAAAAAAGAAGGATTCTTAAAGCCATAACTTCATTTTTAGGTTTTGCGAAATTGCAAAAGCATCTATTCAAGATACAAAAAAGAGCGAAATGAAAGGTTTTCAAACTGTTAAAATCTGTTTTCAGAGATTAACACATTTAAAATGTGTCAGGATCATTCAGCAGAATATGACTCAATTATTAAGCTTCATTCTGCCTTTTGCAAGCATCCATGGAGGCATATAATAAGTCACTTTTTTCGTTTTTCCTTCCTCCACTTTGATCCTGATACGATTCGCACCACATTCTGACATCATAAAATAGGAAAAATAGATTTTTACCTGGTGTAATCCCGGTTCCAAATCAAAATGACTAACACCCCATTTTCTTTTAACAGACTTACCATCGATTTCAATAACAGGTGTAACGAAATGGAGAAACCATGCTAATGGAAAAAAGCGTGTTTCAATTTCTATCCGACCTTTTTGAGACACTTCACTCTTTACTTCGCGGGTTAATTCCTCTTCGAAACTCATAATTAGATTAGCTTAAATTAGTGAACAAAAGAACAAAATTAATTGGACCATTGGAGAATATACTCGTTTAAACTTCTTTAAAGATTTGTTAAGAGGAATGGAACCAGACCGTCAATCGGGGATTTTCCTGTATTATTGCGCACGATATTACACAGACAAACACAACATGATAAAACTATTTACACTTGGTCTTACACTTTTATTGGGACAAAATCTACTTGGTCAAGCCTCTCCGGAACTGAATTCAGCTGAAATCCTTTTGGGAATTAAAAAATTGAATACCGTTGGTTCCGTGCTTTATATTGCCGCTCACCCCGATGATGAAAACACGCGTTTACTGGGCTACCTGGCAAAAGAGAAAAATTTCAGAACAGGCTATTT
>CAMLDR010000082.1 GCA_946478775.1 uncultured Flavobacteriales bacterium | reverse complement strand
CTCAAGGGAGGAAGCGGAATCCGCCTCCTTCCTTCACAATAGGAAGTACTACTTTTTAATACTAAGAAAGATGATCTTAATTCCTCCTCCCCATCGGAGGACCTAAAAATAAAAAGCACCACCCGCCAGTGCAGATGATGCTTTCCTGTTTTTAAGAAAACGGTTGTTTCAGGATTTGCTGTTGCTGTCCAAAATGTCCTTTGTAGTTGCTCCCGCAGAAGCGGTGTCAACAGAATAGATCATGGTTACTCCCTGGGTAACGGATGCCTGCCCGATAACGTTCATGTTTTGTTGAGCGGTTACGGCGTTTTCCATAAGCATTCCCAAGCTATGTGCCATTGTTTGATAAAGAGTACCCATAGCCATTGCCGGGGCTTCTGCCAGCACTTTCACGTTGGTTTGAGTTACTGCATCTGTGATCTGAGGATTGACGATATCTGCCATAATAAATAGTGATTAAAAAATAAAAAAAATAAAAGATTACTTGTTGCTGACCGTTTTGATAGCATTTTCCGCTTCCACGGCCAATTGCCGGATCAGGTTGATATAACCCGAGGAAGATTCCTGGATTGTTTTCAGCACAATGTCTACATTCTGAATGACTACCGCATCGTTCGTGCTTTTCGGATCGGTAATTTCAGCCACGGCTTTTGCTGTGGATGCTGTGAGGATTTGCTGTAAGGAATGCTGGTTGGCAACCATCTGTTCCATGAGCAGATTTACATTAAAAACGAATCCGGCCAGTAATGTCTGCTGCAATACTTCGGTTGTATTCGGCGGAACCGAACCCGGAGTTGGGGGAGTGTTTGTTGTCATAGTGGTATTTAATTGTCTGCCAAAGTAATAAATGTTCATTAAATGACAAATTTTCATCCAATCAATTCATCTTTCTTCCTACTTTTTGCTGAGGCAGTTTTGGTAA
Organism: uncultured Flavobacteriales bacterium; assembly: GCA_946478775.1. Next base: position 17,490 of record CAMLDR010000082.1, on the reverse strand, counting down.
GAAAGAGGATCTTAAGTCCTCCTCCCTTGAGGGAGGACCGAGGAGGGTGGCGGTCTGCATCGCATAGAGGACGCCCACACTTGGCCATCCCCCTTTATCCCCCTTCAAAGGGGGAATTGAATCTCCCTCCTTGATGAGAAGAAAAAGTGCTGCTTTTAATAAGAAGGATCTTAAGTCCTCCTCCCTTGAGGGAGGACCGAGGAGGGTGGCGGTCTGCATCGCATAGAGGTCGCCCACACTTGGCCACCTCCCTTAATCCCTCCTCAAGGAGGGAGACTGAATCGACCTCCTCCCTTGACAATAGTAAGTACTGCTTTTAAATAAGAGGGATTTTAAAATCTCCTCCCTTGAGGGAGGATAAAGGAGGGTGGCATTGCGCATCGAGGAGGTGGTGGCTGTATCGAACAGAGAACGACTATTTCCCCGCCTCTTTGATGATCTTATTCATCTCCCGAATTGTCAACCCGGTCAATTTCCGGATTTCTTCTGCGGACATATTGTTGAGGGCAAGCATCTTTCTTGCGATTTCTTTACTGTTTTCTTTTGCCGCTTTATCCTTTTCCTGTTCCAAACGCCATTTCTCCAAATCAGCGCGTTCGCGTTCCACAATCCGGTAAGCGCCATTGTTTTTTAATTCCTCGATGATCCCTGCCTGGTTGAAACCGAAATAAGCTTTCTCCGAAATAATCAAATGATCAATCACAGCGATTTCAATGATCTCACCACCCTTCAATAAGCGGTCTGTCGTTTTCAGATCATCTTCACTGGGTTTCATCACCCCGGAAGGGTGATTGTGAACGAAAATAACTTTAGGCGCATTTTTATAGATAGCCATGCGGAAAACCTGCGGAGCTTTGATCTGTACCCGGTTATCATTGCCCAATGCCAGCAATTCAATAAACAAAATCTTGTTTGCTTTGTCTAAACCTACTATCCAAAAATGTTCCTGATCCCTGCCAATCCTGTTTTCACGCAATAGAATTTGCTGCATGATGCTGTAAACATCATCCGAATTGGCAATTTGTATCTTCTGATCTTTGGTTAACCGAACGTTCATGGAATAAATTTAAGCAAATAGTTTTGTTTGGGTAAAGGTAGGGGAAAATTGGGGTTGAAATAATGTGGTAAACCACAATTAGAAATGTGGGAAATACTGATTCTTTATGGGAAAAGATTTCGTTTGAATTTAATTAATAGTTTAGACCACTGGAACTTATAAAAACTAAAGTAAACCTTATGCGAAATCTAATCTACTCTTTAACTGCTATTTCAGTTATTAGTTTGTTTTCTTGCTCTGGAGGAACAGAAACTCAATCAGACGAAGTCTCACATGAAAAAGTAGTATCACGTTTTATGTATGGTGATGAATGGCCTTTGACGGTTGAAAGTGGCACATTGAGATGCTTGGACTATGGTGGTGTGGTATTTATTTCGGACGAAGGTCGTATGTATGGAATAAACGGAACTGCAAAAACATACGGCAGGGATAAAGGATATGGGGATATCGAAACCATTTGGGCAGATGATACTACATTAATTAAATCTTTGATGGCTGTAGGTGCAACAAGAGAAGAAGCTAGTGCTAAGATTAGTATTGCACCACTTATAGAAAGTGGTTTGGAATTGTGCGAGTGAGAGAATGTTGAGACCATACTATTTGGATCACTTTGTAGAATCTATAAATAAGTTAGACGTTATTTTTAATAGACAATGAATCTTTTTGAATTACAATCATCATCTCATCTTTTTGACTTCTTAGACAGATATAAGAAGACGACACGATATAAGTTTCGTGGACACAGTAATTCCGCATGGACACTAGTCCCAAAAGCTGGGCGACAGCCGTTCTCCAAGTATAATGACAAAGAAATATTCAGACAGTGGAAACGGCGTGGAACGACTTATCTTGATAGTAAAAGCTATACAGATACAGAATTATTGACTATCGCGCAACATACCGGACTTCCGACGAGACTTTTAGATTGGACTTACAATCCTTTGGTCGCAGTTTATTTTGCTTGCATTGATTTACCCGACAGTGACGGTGCAATTTTTGCGTATAAATCGGAAGTGGTATCAATTCAAGACCATCCAAATCCCTTCAATTTCAAAGACGAGACGATCCACATGCTTCAGCCCAATTCATCTCATTCTCGTTTAATAAGTCAACATGGGTATTTTACATTGCACACAAAGCCTACTCTTGAGTTAGAGCAAGAAGGAACAAATTCGAACTTGGACAAAATAATAATTCCACGTGACCTGAAAAAGGATATGATATTTCGTTTACATCAGATGGGGTTTAACTACATGACAATTTTCCCAGACCTCGAAGGTTTTTCAAAACATCTTTGTTGGTTCTATGAAAATTATGATTATTGGACTGAACCTCCTGTAGAATAAAACTAAATTTTAAAATGGGCTAACTTGCCCAGCACCGAAATCTTCAACTTTTCGGAACGCATCTCCAACCAAAGCAACTCAATCTTCAATGCTACGGAACCAATCTGTAACCCTCCGAAACGCATCTTCAACTATTGGTAATCAATCTCCAACCTTCAGGAACAGCACTTCATACATCAGGAAGGAAGCGCAAGACATCCGGAACGCGCCTGAAATCCACCGGAATGAATCTTTACGCGTCCGGAACGACGTGTAAAAGACCCGGAACGCATCTCAAATCTTCGGGAACGCATCTGTAATCATCCGGAATCAATCCCGAATAGTCGGGATAAGATCTCTTGGCTCAGGGAACGAATTTCTTCGTTCATTGATACCAACAGTTTGAAAAACAGGAACGACACTTTGCTAAACGAAACCCGTGAATTAACTTCTGTTAACGACTGACTTACAATAATTTGTCACACTTTTTCATTATCCGGTATATAACCTTTTAAATCGGGAAATCATGAAAAGATCCACCGCAAACAAACTGAACATGTACGAGAGTGTACATGCAGTACTAACAGATCACCAAAACAGCTGGCAGAACATTCCGGCATTCGCAAACGCAGTAAATACCATTGAAACCAAACTGGCCTTACTGCGGGTACGTATCACAGAGCAGTTAAGTGCTACCACAGGCGTTACCCTGGAGAAAAAACTCCGCACAGAAGACCTGCGTAGTCGGATGTTAGTAATACAACATGCATTGTTTTTGCTTGGCCGGGCATCCGGAGATATTGCTCTGAGGGAGCGCAACAACCACAGTAAAAGTGACTTGCGAGACCTGAACCTGAACGAATTCGCTGCACGCTGTTCCGAACTCAAAACCGATCTGGACACCTACGGAGCGCAATTAGCGGAATACGGCATCACCCAGCAGACCATAGATGAACTTATGCCGCTCTTACTGGGAATCGATGAACTGAACAACAGCACCCGCAAGGCGATCATCAAACGGAAAGAGATCACCCGGTCCATTTCAGACCTGGAACACGAACTCGATGAGCTGCTCCGCGTAGAGCTCGACCGCCTGATCCTCGTCTTCAAGCAATCCGATCCGGCATTCTTCCATTCCTACAACAGTGCCCGCATCACCATTGATTACGGCGGGGGCAGAGGAAGCAGGGGAGATGAACCGGACAACCCCGGACTGGCAGGCTAAGCAATAGGATATACACGTAGCGCGCGCGATTAATCGCGCCCCTGCGTGTATTCCATTTTTCACTAACTTACACCCTGAAAAACAGCAATCCCATGTATAAAACAATCTTATTCATCGCGTTCCTGGCACTATCCCAGGCAGTGATGGCACAGAAAGCCCCGAACAAGGAAACGATTACCATTAAAACACCCAACACCTGCGATCATTGCAAAGTGTGCGAGACGTGTGGCGGATTGCTTGAAGGACAACTGGGATTGGTGAAAGGCATTCAATTGGTGACGTATAACGAAGCCGACCAAACCACCACCGTTGTTTACTGGACGAAAAAGACCACCCCTGAAAAAATCCGGAAAGAGATCTCCCTGCTTGGTTTCGATGCCGACGATGTGAAAGCAGACCCGAGCGGTTACAAGGAACGTGATGCCTGCTGCAAAGGAGGAAAATAAGTTTCCTCTGCGTCATCCGCGCCATGCGCCAACGCTAAGGTGTAAGTGTTCCGCGGAAGCAAGAAAAAGCTATGCCGCAGGCGTAGATCCGGATATATAAAATCTTCGTGTGCTTGGTGCTCTTTGCGCCTTCGCTGGAGCTACTGCGTAAGCGTTGTGGTCCATTTTAACAGCATTGCATCCGCACTAGTTCTTGTTTTCTTCGGATAGAAGTCGTTTTCACGCGATAAACCCTTAATTTAGATGAAAACTTCTCTCGTTCTATGGATATGGATATCAAATTCGAATTAATAATTGGTGCCAAGCTGATCCTTGCCCTTGTGCTGGGCGGATTGGTTGGTTTTGAAAGAGAGCAGAACAATAAGTTTGCCGGTGTACGCACATTTGGAGCCATTTCGGTTGCGGCCTGTATTTTTGTGGCTATTGCAGAACACCTCACCGATGACACTTCGGCCATTGCTCGGATCATTGCGGCGATTGCTACAGGAATTGGGTTCATAGGTGCTGGACTCATCTTCCGGAGTGGAAATGAAACACACGGATTGACCACTTCAGCAGCACTTTGGGCAACAGCCGGAATTGGCTCGGCCATAGCGGTCAATATGTTTATTACCGCAGCTATCGGTGCCGGAATTGTTTTTTTCCTCTTGCGCATGAACCGTTTCAAATGGTATAAAAAAATGATAGACGAAGGGGACAGTGAGAACAAGAAACAGAAAGAGAATGGAGAATGAGGATTCCCTAGTCCTTTCCTCCTGCAAGAATCTGCGCAATCTATTCGCAAACAATAAAACCTCTGTGCTTTCGCTGATTTTGCTCCACCGTCTGCTTACCGCTGAAGCTTTAGCAGAGGCTCAATCGGTTTACGCATAGGTGAAGATCATCAACTATAAAACGGTAGAAAAAAAGAGGCGACTGGTAAGCGCCTCCAAATATTTGCGTATTTGTGGTAAAAGAAAAGAGCCGTGTCCGCCGTGGCGGACGCAGATCGTAATTCGATGTTCTGCGCCATCTGCGAAATCCGCAGGAAACAAAAAAGAACTGTGCCGCAGGCGCAGGTTAAATGAAGTTCCTATCCTTTGTGCGCTTTGTCCTTTTGCGCCTTCGCTAGAGCTACTGCGTAAGCGTTGTGGTTCATTTGAGTCAGCAGACTGAACCAAAAGCCCCTTTCGGTGTACAAGTCCTTCGTGATTAAACCCCTGCGCTTTATGCCCCTTCAAAAATTACTTATTTTCGTATTTATACTCCTTCATTTTTACAGCACGTCTCAGCCCCGGTTGGTTGGGATTGGTTCGCCTCCCGCTGAATATCCGGATACCTTGTATTATCCCTTTAACGAAGACAGTCTGCAGCTGGTCATTATCACCGCTTACGATCATTGGAGACAGCAAGGAGTGCATTACGATGCCCTATACCCGCGCGGCGGATCCTGGTTCTTGGACCATACTCCCGCACCGAGAAACAAGTACCTGTGGCGGAACAGGAGCGGCGAACTGATCAAACAATACCACACCAGTCCCGGTAGCCCATTGCGCTTGCGGAATACGGATTACGCCAACAGGAGCGATTTTCGTTCGGTAGGGTTTGACGTCAGTGATTATGGGGAACTTTACGGTTACTTTAAGTTTTACGGTGAAAACAATAAGCAAGGCCTGCTCAACCTCAAAGGAGAAGTGGTGCTCCCTGCCGATTTTGAGCGTATCCGGAGATTCCAGAATTCGTATGGGATCAGCAACAGGATAATCGTTGAAAAAGCCGGGAAGTTTGGCATACTGGATTCGGACTTAAACGAATTGTTTCCGCCTATTTATGCAGGGATTCCGGAGCACCATGTGCTGAACGGAAAATACCTCAAAGTGGTGAAAGACGGAAAATACGGATTGATCGATGAAAACGGAAAGATACTGATTGACATGGTATTTGATGAAATAAAACCCATTCACGACAGCTTGTATATCGGACTGGTCTACCAGGACTCCGCTACGATCCAAAAATACGCCATGAATAATCATTGGAACTGGGGATATAAAACAAAAGACTGCATTATTTTCGACAAAGATCTCAGGGTAGTCACCAAGTTGAAAGATTACGAGTACATCTATTATTGGGGGATCAGCCAGTTTATTGTGAAAAAAGACAAGTACTTCGGTGTGCTGAATACGAAGGGAGAAGTAGTGATTCCGCTGAAATACGATCACTTATCCGGCAACAACGGTTACTATCACGTGAGTAAAAATGACCAATGCGGATTGATCACTACCGAAGGGAAAATGGTCTTGCCTTTGGAATTTACGAGCATAGAATTTTACGGGAAAGCTGTTTATGTCATTCAAAACGAATTGACCGGGGTGTACAATGACCAGTTCCGGCTCATAGCAGAACCACAATTCAAGTACCGAAGATGGAAGATGGGACGGTTCATTTTAACCCGGCGTGATGGTTCCGAAGGATTTGTCAATCATACGGAGAAAGGTGGCTGCTATTACCAATCCCCGGAAGGAGAGATCCAAAAGCTTTAAAGAGCGATTCAAAAACCTCTCCCCTTATGCTTACGCCGGAGCTCCAGCATAGGCGCATAGGCGCATAGGGGAGATTGAGAGAGGTGGCATGTGGATCTAAGAGGAGGGTGGCGGTATCACTCATAGGACAGCTATTCTCAGCCACCACCCCTAACCCCTCCTCTGCGCCTTTGCTGGAGCTTCAGCGCAAGCTAAAGGAGGGAGACTTAAATATGCATCCTTACCATATGTTTCATGGTTGTGTTTCAATTCTCGCGCTGTTTTTGTATCTTCATTCTCATGAACAACGAACTGAACACATTCACTTACTTTAATTACAACGTTATTTGGTGTAAAGTCTTTGAGATCCTTCCCGTAGAAGAACTCTCCGAAATGGAAGAACGCACCAATGAGCTCATTCAAACTTACCGTGCCACTCCTGCAGACGACGAGTTGGCCATGCGCTTGTTCGACGTATTTATTGAAGGCGCACTGGGATCGGTACACACACCGGAAGATTTCGATTACACCAAATTACTCGACACCGAATGGCGTCACATTCCGAAAACAGAAGCGGAAGCCTTTACCGATCTGCTCATCACCGAATCCGACAAAACACACACGCATTACCTGGAAGAACACAAAACCATCAACAACGATCCGATTGAATGGGAGGCATCCAATAAATGGGTCGATTACCGGCAGGTAAAAGAAATTTTCTTCCAAAAGACCTTCAACCCGGAAAGCGTGCAGTTCTATACGAATTCTTCCCTTGCAGATTTCGAGACCAACCGCTACGAGTATCCGTGCATCATTGCCATTGACGGGAAAACGATCGGCTTTCTGTGGTTCATGACTTAACAGTCCCGATAGCTATCGGGAGAGAGCGGAGAATGAGAATGAGAATGATCCACGTGATCTTTGTCTTTACCACTGATGCGCAAATAAAAAAGCTAGCCTACTTCCGAAAAACTTTGTATACGGGACAGGCGGTCTCGCTGAAATGAGATAAGGATATTCACTTTTTATGAATGAAGGTTGCCAAATGTTAAAAGAATTCGAGAGGCGACTGGTAAGCGCCTCCAATAATTTGTGTATTTGTGGTAAAAAGAAACAGCTGTGCTCAGGCGCAGAGGACTCACTTAAGCGTAAGTTCTAGTATTCCTCCCAAGGTGTAAATTAAGTTTGTTGCGGATTTTAGTACATTTGTACCCGTAACATCATTCTTAAACCATGAACAAACCAATCATCTTAATCATCCTTTCAATTTTGATTGTTTCAGGAAATTCCTTCAGCCAGTGGAGTTGGGAGAGCGTATCGCAATCTACACAATTCAGTCCGACGGATATTGAATTTACAGATCTCAACAACGGCTGGGCCGCAACCATATCGGGCTATATTGCACATACCAATGATGGTGGAAACAGCTGGTCGTTGCAGGGAATTTATGATCCTTATAACGGAGCAAATTCAATAGATATGCTTTCTGCAACGCACGGTTACGCGACATTAACACATAAAATTATTGAAACTACTGACGGAGAGAATTGGACTGAGCTTGTTGTTGATACAATGAACAATTACTTTGGCGAAATCAATTTTTTGAATGACACATTGGGAATTGTGTATGTAACAGGGTCCATGATCTGGAAAACAACAGACGGGGGACAAAGCTGGGATACGATTTTTTGGAATCCGAGCTATTATATAGGAGCCCTGCAGTTCGTGGACGAAAATACGATCATTGCGGTGGGACAGGATCCCGGTGCCGGAAATATCATTGTATCGCACGATGGAGGTTTAACCTGGACAGAGCCACAGGAAGCTGCCGGATTATGGTTAACGGATGTTCATTTTACCAGTAATTTGACGGGTTACATCATTGGGCAGAATGGAACTTACCTGACTACTTCAGACGGAGGTTTGACCTGGCAGAATGCTACTCAGTTCCAAAGCTTGCTTCAGCCTTATCCTACCATCTATTTTACCACTGCAAGTACCGGATTTGTCACGGCTGATTACAATCAGCGTTTTAAAACAACCGATGGCGGAATTACCTGGACAGATATTTCTCCCGGATCGGGAAATCGGAATTATACAAGCATACACTTTGTGGATTCACTCCATGGATGGGCAGCTTCTTCTATACTTACAGAAATTATGGCTACTTCAGACGGTGGAGTTACCTGGAATTCAATCTATGCGGGTTCAGGCTGGGGTTTAACGGATGTTGCGTTTTCTGATAACGGCGAAGGCTGGGCATGCGGCGGCATGGGAACCATATTACACACCATTGACAATGGAAACTCCTGGTCGCTGATAGAATCACCTTTGGAGGTAACCTATTCCAAAATAGAGATCATAACACCTCAAAAAATTTGGATAGTTGGTGGCGATGGATTGGCTTTTCAGACATCTGATGGTGGTGCTAATTGGTATGTGGCTCAAATTTCCCAGCAGGGAGGCCAGATGGTAGATATTGATTTTCCGACACCACAAATCGGATATGTTGTGGGAAATGGACGAATATTCAAAACCACGAACGGTGCTACTAACTGGACAGAAGAGTGGGTGATAGGGGCAAATTTTTTCGGAGTTAGTTTTTTGAATGCAGATACAGGAATGGTACTTACTGACAATGCAATACGAAGAACAGCAGATGGCGGAACAAATTGGAATGACATAACTCCTCCGGGAACCTATTACTTTCGGGATATTGCTTACCCCGCATTGGACACTGCTTATGTTGTTGGCGGGTCGGGACTTATTTTATCCACCTATGACGGCGGGGATACCTGGATACAGCAAAATTCCGGTACAACGAGTGAGCTGACGACCGTTTCCTTTAGTTCTTCTACCAATGGAAGGGCTTCAGGCTATGACGGTACGATCCTGGTGACACTGGATGCCGGTGTAACATGGATCCCGGAAGCTACACCTTCTTTAGTACAAATATCCGCTGTTGTAACAACACAAGAGGGTGGATGGGCATCAAAAGTAGACGGAAACCTGCTTAAATTTGAATGTTCAGCCGTTGATTCAATGACGGTGAATGCCTATACGCTGAATCCAACAAGTAATTGTACCGGTTCTGTACTCCTTTCATCTGTTTCAGGAGAATCTTTTGTTACCAATGTTACAGGTCAGGACCAGGTGGTTCAGTCATCTGAAAATCTTTCGGGATTTTGTGAAGGATATTATGCGCTTGATGGGTATAATTCATGTGGAAACGAGTTGAACGGGCGTTTTGTTATTCCTGCTCCAACTCATTTTTTCGGAGAAACAGCTGGTTTTCCGGAGCCTTTTGTTTCCTACCTCGGTCATGTACAGGAATTCTGTACGGATCAAATTCCAACTATCACATCCGCAAGACTCCTGGATGTATCTTTCATAAACTCCACAACTGTGTTGGCATTTTGGGAACTCATCAGACCTTCAGGGCCGTTGCAGCTGTCAGGGCTTTACGAGGTGGATGGAGATGGAATGTATGCTATTCAGTTAGGTCTTTATTGTGAAGACAATCCCTTTGAAGGATTGGTTGTAAGCGGAAAGATTTACGTAGAAAACAATACCGTAGTCTTAAATACCCCGGAGCCGGAAATGGAAAGCTTAACTATTTTCCCTAATCCTGCGTCTGATAAAATAACTGTTCGTTTCGAGTCAGGAACTGCAAATGTGATCATTCGTGATATCAATGGAAAACCATTGCTTTCAAAATCAGTAAACTCAAATGAGGAACTTGATCTTTCAGACTTTTCAACGGGAATTTTGCTGTTAGAGATCACAACAGAGAAAGGAACAACAACGAAGCGTATCGTTAAGAATTAATCCGTTTACCTGATAAATAAAAAGCGAATTACAGGAGTAGTTCGCTTTTTTATTTTGTAAGAGCGAAAATAAGGAAGAATACGCTCTCAAGTAATGCAAAGAGTCTGGCAAGTATCCCCACAGGGCTTGTATTTTCTTTGCAGTTCATTAAAAGAGCCAGATATCATGATTTCGTTATATAACGAATTTTTTTAGCTGTTGACTATTCTTTTAATTAGGAATTAGGTCCCGATAACTTTCCGGATAGAAATTAGAAAATCGTTAGATAACGAAATAATGCCCGGATTCAATTCGGTTCACCTTCAGTTAGTTCGCTTTTTTCATGCCGATTTAACGGAAATTTTACCCGGATTGGCACAAGTCTTGATTATGCTGACTGTACATTTGAATTAAAAAATAATTGATCATGAAGAAGCTCCTTTTAATCCTTGTCCTGACATCCGGAACGCTGTTCGGACAAACAGAGAACACGACCAAACCAACCATTACTGTAAACGGAACTGCCAAAGGCTCCGTGGTCCCCGATATGACGGAGTTGAACATTCATCTTTCATCCGTGAAAATGACCATGGCAGACGCAACGAAAGCAATCGGGGAACAAACCCAGCAGTCGTTGAAAATACTGAAGCAGCTGGGATTCCAGGAGTCGGATGTGAAAACAACGAATTACTACGCGGCTAAGAACCGAATCTACAGAAGCAACGGTCCGGTCGACAGCGGGTACGTGGTTTCTCAAAACCTGACGATTAAATTCGCCTACAGCCAGGCAGTCCTGCAAAAGATCGCAGCACGTTTCGCCGAATCAAAAGATCCGGTAAACTTCAACCTCGGTTTTTACCTTTCGGATGCACTGCGTGAAAAAACAGAGGCAGACCTGCAAGGCAAAGCAGTAAGCGATGCACGCAAAAAAGCAACCAACTTAAGCACAGCGGCAGGAGTGAAGATCGCAACCGTGAAGGCAATCAGTTACGGAAGTGAAATTGCCGGTCCGATGTACTACAAGGCAGAAATGCGCAGCTTCGCAGATTCAGGAGTTTCAGACGGCGCGGATTTGCTTTTTGCTCCGCAGGAAATGGAACTGCAGGAATCGGTGACCGTGGTTTGGTTCATGGAATGAGGAATGATCATTTATTATAAGAGTGAAAAGGCAATCGGGATGATTGCCTTTTTTGGTTTCCCACTTTCGCTGATTAAATACCTCCTAACAAACCTGCTAATCCCTCCAAGGAGGGATTGAATCCTGTCTGCGGATCATTCAACTTTGTTTCATCACAATGATTGATACAATTATTCACTAAAGATGAAACCATGAAAACAAGAAAGACAGGTACTGAGTTACCTTATCAACGCTTCAGAGTTTTGAAACCAATTCGAAGTTTGACTGTTCTGGGTGCTTTACTATCCCTGCTTAGCTGCAAACCAATTAAAACACTGATCAATAAAGAATTTCCGCCACTCTCAACTACGGATCAGCAATATGCTTCTGTTGAGAGAAACCAGCGTGTCATCAAAGAGTTTGATGCTCATGTAGGTGTTCATGTGGACAAGGAGTTAATTCTTCACTATGTGCCAATAGAAATTGAAAAGGCTGCTAAGAGTGCAGGAAATGAGGACCTGGTTATTAAAGAGGTGGAAACCAAATTGTCATTTGATGAGCAAGGAGTATTTGTTGATACCGATTTTCTGCTTTACATACCAAAATATAAAGTCGATATCAAAGGAAGTTTTAAAGGTGTGACAGCTATTTCAACTGAAAATGATTCGCTGTACTTAAGCTCTGCATTTAGTTCTGTAAAAGTAAACAATCTGAAGTTTGAGGAAAGACCAAAGCAGGTAGGGAAAGTACTGGCAAAATTAATTACCCCATTATTGAAGGACTATATAGAAAACCTGAATGGCAAATTCTTGAAGAAACCGGTTACGATCTATGCCGGATGGGGTGAAGTCTATAAATTCAAGCTAAAAGAAATGATCAAAGACCCGGACACGGAAATTAGTTTGGACTCCATCATTGTTTCCAGGGTGGTAAAAAAATCATCCATTCGGGTCAATTCAAAAGGGTTATCCTTACTGGTTGAACTGGCAGAAAAGAAATCACCCGCTGACTCGATCGAACTAGCGCCGTTTGAGAAGAGGACTAGTTCGGAGCTGACTAAGCTGTTTAAATCTTACGATAAGAAATTTGACAGTCTGTGGCTAGCGAAGTTTGAAGTGATTGATCCGGAATCCTATTTGACCGTAAATGTTAGTAAAGCAGAGATCTCCACTATTTTGAATACAGCCCTGTCGAAACCATTTAGCGTCAAACAGGGGTTTGAAATCCCGAAATCCGCATTCAATGAAAAACTGGAAGTGAAAAGAGGTGATATCGATTGTCAGGAAGTAAGAACGGATTTCAGCTATCCTGATTTTAAAGGAGATGATTGTGATTGGGATTGTATGCGAAGAGTAACGATCGGAATATGTCCGGTTTGCAGAAGAGAACGTGTTGAAGACCCCTTTTGCGCGGCATCCCGCAGGGCGTGCAGGTTAAAGAGGGAAGCTGAGTACATCGCCTGGCAGGCTGCGCGGGAAACAGCCCGCATTGCCCACCAGGCTGAAAATGAAGCAAAAGTTGCCGCGTGTAATGTCTGGCGCGAAACCATGGACTTCCTGGCGTTGGGAAGATTTAAGGGAGATGTTTCGGGCAGCGGAAAAGCGGCGGTAAATTTCAGTGATTTTCAGTTCAATCCGGAACTGACCCGGTTAAACTTTAAATACAATGGGGCGATCGATGCAAAATTAACTTCCAACCTGGAGTTAAGCCCGGTTGATTTGGGGCACGTGTTTTTCTGTTACACCAATTACGATAAAAAGATCTCCAGCGACATTGCAGTGCGTATTCCGGATGCAGCATCACAAATCCGCATTGATTCGGAAAGAGACAATGAAAATGTGATTCTGAAACTCAAACTGGATAAAATCAACTACGAGGCAACGATCAATCCAAGTCCTTTGCATGCTTTGTTAATGGATCCTCTTTTCGCTGCAAAATGCCCGATTTCTTCTTTGATAGGGCTAGGAGGTGGAGCTATTGCAGTAGGTAAGCTGCTTGACCTCATTAAACTGGCACCTGAGCAGGAACTTCTTTTGATGGGCAAAACAAGCGGAGCCTATGGTTTGAAAGAAATGCAATTTGTCTTTAAGCCCGTTCTATTCAAAATAAACGGAGAAGAAAAGAAGTCGCTATTATTTTGGAATGTGAAAAGCATTCAGGCCAAATACCTGAAATCATCCGGAACGCCAACTCCTAATGCTTCATTGGTACAAAGTCAACTTCATTAAATATACCTCTCCGGGTGACCGGATATACCTCCCGGGGGTGATTGATCCCTCAGGAGGTATTCATCACTTTTGCTTCATAATTAGTTACCAAAGTATTTACTAAACAATGAAATCATGAAAACAATTTTACCACTCGTATTTATCTTCTTATCCCAAGTGGTTTACGGACAATCTACGAAAGATGTGATTGAGAGTCCGCGAACAAAAGAAGGAAACGTTTATTTCGATCAAAACCTGAAAATGACACTGGTTCCGGGGAAAGTTCCTTTTTCCTTGATTAAAAAAGGACAGATTATCAGTGTCAAAAAGAGTGCAGATTCTGAATCGGAAATCAATGCGCACGAACGCACCTTCAAGGTGTATGTGAAGACATACAATCCTTTGAATTATTCTTTCAACAGTACTGCAACAGTTGTGGTAGATTCAGTTAATTACCGTCTAAATGCAGCAATAGAGGATATGTGGGAAACACTTGACGCTTATAATAAAGGAATCAAGCAGGCTCATGAAAAAAATGCGCTGTTGGAGAAAGGGATGAAAGGACGGAACCTCTTAATAAAAATTCAGATGGATGAGGGATGTCCATACGATAGTCTCCTGAATGTTCAATTATTGGATGTATTAAAACTGGTTCGTCTGGAACAGCAGCGTTCAAAGGACTATATTGATTGGTCTAGACAGTTGATTGCGCTTGATTTTCTTTCCAAATCAGCTACAACTTCGGCATTGTCCCAAATGGAAACGAACCTGAATAGTGCAAAGAAAACGTATGTGGAACTCTACGCTAAACTGGATTCAGTAAGAACAGACATTCTGAAAAAACTGGATACTGACGAGAATAAAATAGTATGTGCCCTGTCACTTGAAGTATGGTTGACAAAGACCAATAGAATAAAAGACTTGGTAGATGACCAGAAAAAATACCTGGATAACTTCGAGCAACTGCACCAAAAAGTCCAAAAAGAAGTCAAGAGCTGGAAATCACATGAAGCAGATGATACATGGTTTATCCTGGTAAAGGATGGAGTTGTTTCGAGAGATTCAAGTGCACTGGTTACTTTAAAAATGACCAAACACTTAATGAGTATTGATGAAAAAGGTCAGATTAAACAAGCTGATTCCGAAGAAATAGCTGCTACGTCCGTTCAATTCATGTGGCATCGCACATTTGTTCCGGAAGTGAGTGCAGGGGTTTATTATTCCTTGCAAAGTCAGGATTCTTATCGCATGAGGGACGATGGTGCCGGCGCGGGGACTGTTGTTCAGATTGGTCAAAGAGCCTTTGAAGGGATTGCCATTTCATCTATGCTGAATTTTTACCTGAATAAACGGGATTGGAAGGTCTTGCCTTTTTGGCAGGTAGGACTGGGACTGCAAAAAGAAATGCCTTTGTTCATGTGTGGATTAGGTGCGCGTTTCGGACTGAAAGACCGGGCATTTTCTGTAGCATGCGGACTTTCACTCACAGCTATTAAAGGATTGGATGATCTGGATGTGGGTGATGCAGTAACAGATGAGGCAGAAATAGAGAACGATCTGCGCTACCAATTTTCCGTACCAAAGCTCTACTTCGGAATTCAATTCCATTTCTAGATCAATTAGTATAATGTACACTACAATTTTAATAAGATGAAAACAACAAAAATCACAATCGCTGTATTGACTGCAGCAGTAGTCACACTCAGTATCATTCTTTTTCGCGTACTTTCCGAAAGAAAGGAAAAAGAAACAAGAACAGAAGAGTTTGCTCAATTTGATTCCAAAATCAATGAGAAGTCTTTGGGTAAAATGAATGAAAGATCCGCACCTTCTTCAGGGCAGCTGGATGATAAATTGCGGAAGCTGCTCTGCTCCACTGCATTGATAGCAAACGATGGCGAAGAAATCTCAGCACAAACTGCCGCAAACGAAATAGCAGCTTTTGAAAGCCTTCATGCAAACGACAATGTAAAGGCATTTCACATGGGGTTGAGAAAATTGGACGAAATGGTGTCTAAAGCAAAAGCCTACAACAATACCATGGCAGGAACTCAGGACCCCATTATCGGATTCCGTTTTTACAGGGCCATAGCAACCCGCAGATTGAGTGACGGACTTCAGATCACTAACAAATTTGACTTGGTAATTTATCCGACATTGTCGATGGAGCATGATTTACCGGCAGGGCCAATCTACGGGCACACGCGCCCTTGTCCCAGATTGTGTTCCGAATAAGTTTTTAACATCTTACCGGATATCGTTCAGAATATTTACTTTCAAACGGAAAACTTAAACTACAAATTCATGAAAACAAAAAATCTGATTATCGGAATATTGGCTATTGCGGTAGTTGCTCTTAGTCTCCTGCTTTTCAAGGAAAAAAACAAAGGCTGTCCACATGATCCATCTGGAAACAGATCTGCAACTTGTCAATTCAGTTCTACAGATTCCTGCTGTGTCCACGTAACATCTCGTTTAGATGACATTTATATTGAAGGAGCGGAATGCGCGGATTCAACTGAATGCGGCAGAGACTTTAAAGAAGACTCAACCGGATACATTCGGAGATTAATCAAAGACGCAAAAGCACGGAACCTTTATAATCAAATTTATGGGTATCAAATTGATTTGAAATATATCAAAGAGATGTATGAAACAATTGAAAGATTTAATTCAGATCGTAAAGGTTCCTCAAAGAAGGTATTAACTGTTGTGGGAGTTCGCTTTTATGAGGCTGTCTCCGAACGGCAAATTAATGGACAGAACCGGAGAAAAGCAGATTTGGTAATGATTCCTTATTTGTCGTCCGGGGATGATGTGTTTACGGTTGATGATCACCAAATTAGGGATGTATTTAAAATGTATTCTCACTTCAGACCGTGTCCAAGACTTTGCGGACCTAAGGAAAAATATATTTATGAAGATTAAAAGAAGCCCTTTACCGGGCTTCTTTCTACTTGAAAACCTTACATTTAGCATGTGACGCTCAAGGAAACAACAATACTGCTAGCCGATTGGTCAGATTACCTGGCCGCTCCTGTTGCCGTGCTGTCTTTATGGACGGTCCGGAGGAGTAAGTACTTTCAAATTTTGAGCGTGTACTTGTTTTGCCTGGCTCCGTTGACCATTGCGTCTAAAATAACTGCAGACCGGCAAATAGATAATTATTACCTCTATCACCTCATTGGTCTCGCAGAACTTGTTTTCACCTTTTTGCTTTACCGGAGTTTGGGATTGAGGAGAAGCTGGGATGTG
This sequence comes from uncultured Flavobacteriales bacterium, assembly GCA_946478775.1. The sequence goes on along the minus strand of CAMLDR010000082.1, from coordinate 553 downwards.
GTATTCGGAATCCTCTTGACAGCGTATGCAGCAGATTCGCTTTACCTGTTCGCGAATGGGAGGGAAGAAATGAACAGTATCGGATTGTCGCTCTGTATGTTGTTCGGGATTGTGTTGGGACTTAATTTTATCTGGAAGCTCTACCGGGAAGAAAAGGTGGAATACCTGGGGTTCTATCCGTATTTCTATACAACCGGTGGATTGACTGTTTTTGCTTCGGGGGCCTTCTTTGGTTACCTGCTCATTGCCCGGATGACGGATGAGGTAATCCCGGCAGAGAATTTTTATTACTCCTGGATCATTATTTCAGGGTTTAATTATATCAAATTCATTTTGATCGTGTTAGGAATTTTTGTGGAAAGAAAGTATGCAAAGTGATTTTACCATCGTATTGATCGGAACAACCGCCATGGTGCTGGTAGTTGTGAGCCTGTTCGTTTTTACCTTTCTCTACCAGCGGAAAATAAGACACCGCGGGAATGAGCTGCGTGAAATTGAAAAATTACTGAAAGCAGAAGAGTTGCACGCTGCCTACGCCTTGCTGGAAGGGCAG
>CAMLDR010000081.1 GCA_946478775.1 uncultured Flavobacteriales bacterium | reverse complement strand
CCGTTGAAAAATTAATTAAATTTGTTTCAAAAATACGGGTTAATAATACAACCGGGACTTACAAACAAAAGATTTATTCACATTGACAGAGAAGAAAATTGAAATCAACGGCGCCAATGTTGCTGAACTATTTGGAGTTAACAATTCTAATTTGAAGCACATTCGCTCTTTTTTTCCAAAATTGAAGATCAATTCACGCGGGAACGAATTGACAATTGTCGGGGATCCGGAAGTGATGGAAGAATTTGAACGCAAGTTTGAACTGATCCTTGCCCATTTTAACCAGTACAATATTCTCACGGAGAATAACATCGACAACCTGATGCTGGATGAGGGCGATGCGATGCTTTCTTCGGATGGGACGGAAACACTCGTGCACGGAAATGGAGGAGTTAAGATCAAGGCAAAAACACTGAACCAGCGAAAACTGGTACAGGCAGTGAACAAAAGCGATATGGTTTTCGCTGTTGGTCCGGCTGGAACGGGAAAAACGTATACGGCAGTTGCTTTGGCTGTTCGCGCATTGAAGGCGAAAGAAGTGAAGCGTATTGTCTTAACTAGGCCGGCTGTGGAAGCAGGTGAGAACTTAGGTTTTCTTCCAGGAGACCTGAAGGAAAAGCTGGATCCGTACCTCATGCCTTTGTATGATGCTTTGCGTGACATGATTCCACCGGAAAAGCTTGCTGATATGCTTGAATTCGGGATTATTGAAATTGCTCCTTTGGCATTTATGCGCGGTAGAACACTGGACAAGGCATTTGTAATCCTGGATGAAGCTCAAAACGCGACGGTGATGCAGATGAAAATGTTCCTGACGCGAATGGGACAGACTGCACAATTTGTGATCACGGGAGATATGTCTCAGGTTGATTTGCCGCATCGTCAAAAATCGGGCTTGTCTTATGCCCTGGATATCCTGAATGAGGTCGAAGAAATAGAAATTATTCGATTGACTCAAAGCGATGTTATCCGCCATTCCCTGGTGAAACGAATCATTGATGCCTTTGATAAAGCGGAAGCAATCGAGAAAGCGAAGCGTTTTGAGAAGGAGTCCGAATCAGACTCGCGGTCGATACGGACTTCAGAAGAAGAAAAGGAGGAAAGATCAAAATCGAGAAAAAAATAAAAAGAGTTTCAAAATTTGAAAATTATGTTGAACGAAACAATTACGAGTACCAATTTTAAATTCCCTAAGCAAACTTCGGTCTATAGAGGAAAGGTGCGTGAAGTGTATACCATTGACAACGATATTATGGTGATGGTGGCTACAGACCGTATTTCTGCTTTCGATCACATTTTACCGAAAGGAATTCCATTCAAAGGGCAGGTACTCAACCAGGTTGCAACGATGTTCTTAGAGGCCACTCGCGACATCGTTCCAAATTGGTTGATCGGAGCTCCGGATCCTTCAGTAGCTGTTGGTTATGCGTGCGAACCTGTGCGTGTGGAAATGGTGATCCGTGGATATTTAGCGGGCCATTCTGCCAGAGAATATGCACTGGGTAAAAGGATTTTGTGTGGAGTTGCACTGCCGGAAGGAATGAAAGAGAACGATCGTTTCCCGGAACCCATTATCACTCCTGCAACAAAGGCAGACGAGGGTCACGACGAAGATATTTCAAGAGAAGACATCCTGAAAAAAGGAATTGTTCCACAGGCTATTTACGAGAAGATGGAAACTTATACGCGGGCTTTGTTCCAAAGAGGAACGGAAATGGCTGCGGAAAGAGGTTTGATTCTCGTTGATACCAAGTACGAATTCGGGATCAGAAACGGAGAAGTGATTTTAATTGATGAAATCCACACACCGGATTCTTCCCGTTATTTCTATGCAGATGGTTACGAAGAGCGCCAGGCGAAGGGTGAGAACCAGCGTCAGCTTTCAAAGGAATTCGTTCGTCAGTGGTTAATTGAAAATGATTTCCAGGGATTGGACGGACAAGTGATGCCGGATATGCCGGATTCGTTTGTAAACACAATTACTGAACGATACATTGAGCTTTACGAGAAAATTACCGGAAATGCTTTCGAAAAAGGAGATACTTCCAATATCAACAAGCGCATTGAAACCAATGTTGCGGTGTTTTTGATGGAAAAAGGGATTATATAAGACTTTAGGACTTTAAGATGTTAGGATTTTAAGACTGGATTTACTTTGAAATTAAGTCTTAAAATCTTGAAGTCCCAATATCTTAAAATTGGCTAAGTAGCACTTTGCTTTGCAATAATTTTCCAGAATAAGCGGGGGAAAAATCGTTTCAATGTCACGGCGTTTATTTCCTTATTTCCGATCAGAATTTCTTTTTTCTTTTTTTCTACTGCTTTTAAAAGAATGGATACGCACTCTTCAACCGGCATTCCAGTTGCCTGATTGTGGTCCATCTCTCCGTGTGCATTTCCGTCCTTTCCAAGCGCACTCATGGAAATCGGTGTGTTGATCTTTCCGGGAAAAGCAATCGTCACGGAAATATTATTTTTCGCTTCTTCCAAAAGAAGGCTTTCAAAAAATCCCTGAATGGCATGTTTACTGGCACTGTAAGCTGATCGTAAATAGAATCCAAATTTTCCTGCAATGCTTGAAATGGCTATAATGTGACCGGATTTTTGAGTTTGCATATAAGGCAAAACAGCCTTTGTGAGTGCGATGGTCCCAAAGTAATTGATCTCCATGATGCGGCGATCCACCTCCAGGGAAGTTTCACCGGCCTCTGCACGCTGGCTCAATCCTCCGCAGTTATACAGGTAATCAATCCGTTTCGTTTCTTCGAGTGCCTGTTTTACCAAATGCGGAAAATCTCCGGAATGCTCCAAATCAAGCGGAACGATCAGGTGTTCCTCCGAATTGGGAAGTGATTTTTTCAATGCCAGCAATTTTTCTTCACTTCTGCTCGATAAGATCAGCTTCAATCCCTTTTGCGCCAATTGTTTGCAAATTTCTTCACCGATTCCGGATGAAGCACCTGTAATCCATGCTATCTGTTTCATCTTGGTGCGAAAATACATAATTAGATTTGAGTTGCAATTTTCAGGAAAACTTGTGTATATTAGATTCATACTGCTTTCAATTGAGAAATTTAGAATCTGACTCTATTCCCGGGGAGGTCGCAACCTATTTTGAAGAGTTGCGCGTGAAGCTCGCCTTTCGCATGTCCATCATGTTCCTGTGCATTTTTGGCATACTTTCTTATACCCGTTATTTTGAATCCATGGAAAGCTTCAGCATGATGGCTGTTGCCACGGTTATAAGTGCTGTCTGCATAGTCATCATGAAATCGAATAACAGGAACTATTTATTAGTCTTCTACATTTATTCGATATGCGGTTACATGATTGTCGCTTTTTCACTCCTGGTTTATCACAGCAGGATCCATTTAGTGGATGTTCTGTGGCTGATGACAGTCATATTCCTGGCATTCTTCACCCTGGGGCGCAAATTGGGTTTTATACTCTTGTTCCTGTCTGTCAGTACCATGGGAATATTTATTTTTCTTTACATGAATAACCAGATCCTGACATTGGAGGAACTTACCATGTATGAAAAGATCTCTTTGATGATCGAATTAATTGCTGCATTCTCATTAAACTTTTATTTATTCTATTTGTTTTTGGAACAGAACCGTTATTCGCAGCAGAAACTTTTGGAATCTTATGGTCAGCTGAAGGATCAGAATACCCGGATCCAATTGCAGAATGACGAGAAAACGACCCTCGTCAGGGAGATCCATCATCGGGTGAAAAACAACCTGCAGATCGTGGTGAGTCTTTTACGTATGCAGAGCCAGGAGGTAAATAACCCTGAATTCCGCTTATTGTTCCAGGAATCTATCAATCGAATCATGGCGATGTCCATGATACACCAAAAGCTCTATCAGAACGATAATTTGTCCCAAATCCGGATTGGTGATTACCTGGATGAACTCATCCATGAGATTATGAATCTGAGCTTTGCCGAAAAAACAGTGCAGTACGAAATCAAAACGGAAGTGGGAAAGATCGGTTTGAAAACATTGATCCCGATAGGGCTACTGGTGAATGAACTGGTTTCAAATTCCCTGAAACATGCTTTTAACGAAACTACAAATGCCCGCATTCAAATTGAGATCCAAAAAGAGGGAGAGAATCGTTTGCGGATTACATACTTTGACAATGGACTCTGGAAACCGGGAATTGAAAGTTCTACTTTTGGATTGGTTTTGATAGATACTTTAATAGAACAGCTGGAAGGGACGAAAGATATCGAGTTGAAGGAGTGCGGAACCACTTATTCCATTTTGGTACTGAACCTGGAAGAGAAAGACATCCTGGCATAAAAAAAGTCCTCCGAATTTCGAAGGACTTTATAATTTCTTGATTTTATCTATAAATCATCCGGCAAATTTGCCTGTTTGTATGATTTTACTTTTGGTTTTAATTTGTCGATAAAAACAACCCTGAATTTTTCCCCGTCAACAGTAAAGATCATTTCAGAAATACCATTGGTTACCACCGGGCTTGTTTTTTTAGCATTATAGAATTTTTTTTCTAACAAATAAAAGCTTCCATCTTCGTATTGAAGAAAAACAGAAACAACCGATCCATTTTCCACGCGAGCTTTTCCTGTGAGGCATTCAACTCCTTCAGGTGTAAAAAAGCTAACAATAACATTTCTGTGCATATCATCGGCAACTGTGTAAGACCCTCTTTTTGAAAATGCGTCTTCCAATTTCTTAAAACAGTCATCTTGTGCTGATGCGCTATATCCTAAAGTGATGGTTAGAATGGCAAGTAGAATATTTTTCATAGTTGTTTTTGTGTTAAGGAGCCCAACTCCGATTTCAAATATAACAAGTTTATCCAAAATGGTAACTGCACTCAATAATTATTTATTTTTGACAAACAATCCCATTTGCAGAGGCATGAAACAAATAGCAGACCATTTTAACGAAGCACTGGAAATTTTGCAAAAATTTAACAGCGCAGCGAATCACCAACTGATTCAGGATGCAGGAAACTTAATGGTTTCGGCAATCAATTCAGGAGGGAAGATTATTTCATGCGGAAACGGGGGCTCTATGTGCGATGCCATGCATTTTGCTGAAGAATTGACGGGAAGATATCGGAACGACAGAAGGGCAATTCCTGCTTTGAGTATTTCGGATCCGTCACACATCAGTTGCGTTGGAAATGATTACGGGTACGATTTTATTTTTTCGCGTTACCTGGAAGCGATAGGTCAGAATGGAGATGTCTTGTTAGCGATCTCCACATCCGGAAATTCAAAGAATGTGCTTCGTGCTATTGAAACCGCCAAAGAAAAGGGAATGAAAATCATTGGGCTCACCGGAAAAGACGGAGGGAAGATGGCCGGACTTTGTGATGTGGAAATTCGCGCACCTCATTCGGAGTATGCAGACAGGGCTCAGGAAATTCATATTAAGGTAATTCATACACTGATCGACTTCATTGAACACCAATTGAATGGTTGATTTTCTAAAAAAGAATATCCGAAAGATTACCATTCTGTTGATCGTTAGTGTATTCACACTGAATTTCACCGGGAAAATTACAGCCGTCGCTAAAGGAGAAGAAAGGTGTGTTTGCTCTTATGACGGCTATGGATATTACATGTACCTGACTCAACTGTTCCAGTACCGGAATTTGATTCTGCAGCAAAGTGAATTGCAGGCGGTCCAAAATAAGTACTGTGATGGCAACTATGTGTATCAGCTTAAAAGGGTGGACAACGGGAATAGTTTGGACATTTACCACATGGGTCAAGCGTATTTGCAATTACCTGCTTATGCAATCGGGCATGTTTTTGCGAAATCATTGGGTTATCCCAAGGATGGTTTTAGTACTCCTTACCACATTACCTATTTACTCAATGCACTCTTTTTTATCCTGCTGGGAGTTTATTTCCTGAATAAAATCCTCCAATGGTTCTTTTCCGATCAAGTCAGTTCTTTGCTCTTGTTGATTATTTATTTCGGGACGAACTTTTGGGCTACAGCTGTTCATTCTTATCAACTCCAGCACATTTACCTGTTCGCTTTAATTGCCCTGCTTTTTTACTCCCTGCTGAAGTTTAAGCAATGGAAAAAGAAAAAGCACTTGCTTATTGCGGTAATTACTTTGGGTTTGATTTCTGCCATAAGGCCAACTCATGTATTATTGGGACTTCTTCCGCTGATCATGCTGCGGAATGTTTACGCCGGTAAATGGACCTATTGGAAATCTATTCTTTTATTTCCATTAGCCGGTTTACTTTTCAATTTGCCTCAATTAATCTATTGGAAAGTTCTTGGAGGAAGTTGGTTCATGCCGAATATGCATGTGGAAAAGGTGGTGCTTACCGATCCGCATTTGGTTGATTTTTTAGTTAGTTATAAGAAAGGCTGGTTGCTTTACAGTCCGGTGTTTTTATTACTTATTCCAGGATTTATAAAGCTTTACGAACAGCAGAGAGAATTGTTTTGGGCAATTTTTGGTTCCACTGTTCTGGCCATTTGGATTTTTGCTTCCTGGGAATGCTGGTGGTATGCCGCGTCTTTCGGTTCAAGGGTAATGGTCGATTTGTATCCCCTCCTGGTTTTACCACTTGGTTTTGCACTTGTTTATTTAAGTAAAACCAGGATCAGAACCTATGTGATGATGGTTTTTGTCTTTTTTACATTGGGTTTATCCGTTTTGCAATCGAAGCAATTTACAATCGGTTATTTAAGCCCGGATCGAATGACAAAAGCCCATTACTGGTATATTTTCGGGAAACCGTATATGCCGCCTGATTACCAGACGAACCGCCTGGAAATAGATCGGTCAATTGTGGATTGGCCCCGTAAATTGAAAGCGCAAGAATTGGGGTTTGGAAAGATAGAAGAACTTGTTTTCGATGAAGTAAAAAACAAGAAGGGGCTGCCAGGAAGAGAAACTTTTCTTTTGAGAACTTCTTTTTTTCCGAAACTAAAGACGGATGAAACGCTGTTTGAAGCACAGATCATTTACCAGAACGGGGATTCTTTGCTTCCGGGAACCATTCTGTTTGAAACGGTGAGTAAATACAGTACTTACGACTGGAAATATTATCCGCTGGTTACCCAGAAAAAATCGGGAGACACAGATACTTTGAAAGTGTCCTTTAACGTTCCGAGAATCAATCATCGTAAAGATCAGATTCACATTTCTGTTTATAATCCGGGAAAAAAGGGAGTGATCATTCACTCATTAAAAATAAAGGCATTAAGTTTGATCCGCAATTAACAAGTAGAAAAAGTTCAAAAAGTTCAATTGGAAAATGTAATTGAGAAGTTTTTTGAACGATTGAACAATTTTAACTCTTTAAACATTTAAACTATCATATGAGTTCATTTTCACACATCTTCGATTCAGGAGAACAAGCACGTCAAAAAGGCCATTTCAGAAACCTGGTTATGTTGGCACGAATTGACGGAAATGTAAGTTTTGCAGAAAACCAGCTGCTTAAAAGAATTGCCACAAAACTCTCCTTAACGGAAGAACAGGTGACGGAGATTTGTGAAAATCCGGATGATTATCCATTTATTCCACCGGTTTCGAGGGAAGAAAGATACGAGCGTTTTATTCAATTGATCCAGCTTTTGGCTATTGACGGGAATATGGATGCGAACGAGACTAAATTGGTTAGAAGACTAGGCATTGAACTGGGGTTCACACCAGATCGTATCGATGAAAAATTCCCCATTATTCTGGAGCATTTAAGAAAGGGAATGGATCGGGAAGAAGTTTTGAGAATTGTAATCTGATACGGCTAATGCTTCTTTTTCAGGTGCTCTTCGATGCGTTTCGTTAAGAGCTGGAAAAGCAATTTTGAATCCTGTGGATTTAATTTTCTGCCCAGGCGGATCGTTTTTCCTAAGTAATCAAATTCAATCCGTTCGCCTCCTCGAATCCACGGGGAGTTTTCCCATGCTGACTGAAAAGAGTTTTCTTTGGGAACCGAAACGCGTACTTTTTTAATGTTTTCCAAATAGTATTCTTTGGCTTTCCCATAAGTCCCGATGCTTGTTTTCAGCGTCAGGGATATTTTATCCACTTTGATGTATTCACGGCCATACATGATCCAAAGGAATGTTCTTCCTACACGAACAAAATAATACAGCCAAAACACCATGAAAACCGCTAGAATCAGTTTTTCCTGCTGGGAGAATTGAAATGCAAAAAAGGACCAGGTAATGGTTGCCCCGATTGCGAACCACATAAAACACCACGCGCCCATTAAGGCCTTTACAACCCCGATTTGTTCCGGAGTTATAATAAACGTGGTTTTATTCTGATCGTCGAGATAACTAATTCGGTTTCCAATCCATTTCATGCGACAAAAGTAAGAAAAAAAGTAGGGGCGTCCCGCATATGCGGGACGCCCCTACTTTTTTATGTTTAATCTGATTACTGAATAATCACTTTTTTCTGTGTAACGGCATTGTTCATCTTCACATTCACAAAGTAAACCCCCGCAGGTGTATTACTTGTATTGATTGTGATAATAGAAGCTCCGTTCAACTGACCATAGTTTTTGCTTGAAATTTCTTTACCGGCGATATCAGTTACAGAGATTGTAACATCACTTTGCTCTTTGATTTGCAGGCTTACAGAAACAGCTGTTGTAGCAGGGTTTGGATAAACTTGCACCAAGTCGTCAATTTGACTCAAATCGTTCAGGCCTGCAGTTACATCCGTTCCACTAACAAATCCGTTTGCAACAGCTTCGGTAATGGTAGCTTTTCCTGCATTATCAACTTTTCCAGCAGGATTGAACAATAAACCAACGATGTGGATTTTAGTTTCATCCCATGAAGCAGGTAAAATAAATGTGGCAGTAATGGTGTGTGTTTCTCCCGTATTCACAGTTGCAGGGAAGCTGTTTGCATACCCGGTGAAACTTGGCTCAATAGCTCTTGCAACATGATCGTAAACCATTTGTGCTGCCGGAACCGGGTTCGGTAATGATTCGAATCCGCCCATTACTCCGTTTCCACCACCTGCATAAGCATTGGATTGGCTATAGCTGCTTCCTGTTCCGGTTACTTCATCTTCGGTTAGAACAACTCCTAATTTGTAAGAACTTGTGGCAGCAGATAAGAAATTAGCAGATACAGATACTTTCAACTCACGAGTGGTTGCATTCCAGGTTGCACCGTTTTCAATCAATGCTTTTGGAGCTACCTGAACACGAGTTAAAAAGTCTTCCTCCATTTCTGAAGGGTCAATTGCTGTCATTCGGTCAACCAAAGCGGAAGGATATCCGGCGATCAATCCTCCAATTCCATCATCATAATCCGTTACAACCATCGGGTCACCGTTATGAACTGCAATTCCTGCCCAATAATGCTCGTATTTTGCTTCCATCATATCCATGAAAACAGCACCTCTCGGACACCATTGACACCAGGTTCCTGTACCTTCTTCGCCAACTACCATTTTACCAACTGCCGGTGTTAAAGGACTTACATCGATTGAAAGTTCATCGTCGTTTGCATCATTATCTGCTCCGTTACCGTTTACATTGCTCACGGTTGCAGTCATCGGCATATTACCGCTCGCTAACGTAAGTGTTCCGGTCATTGTTACCGTTGTTGTAGCCAGGGAAGCCAGGTTCAATCCTGTTATTGTCTGGGTAATATTGTTGCCGTTATAGTCAACGTCCAGTTCAAAAGAGGTGATTGGTGTTGTTCCCAGGTTGCGCACCACTACTTTTGGTGTAACTACATTTCCTGCAAGCATTCCTTGATCGAAAGACAAACCATTTACCCCCGCATTTACAGCCGGTAAAGAGTAGGGAGTGATAACCGTGTGGAAATCATCGATGAAATAACCACAGCTATACGGAGCATTTTGGTCCGTCGGGTAAATATCGATAGATGCGATTTGGTTTATCGGATTGGAGAATGATCCCACGGAAACATTATCAATAAACACTTCCCAATTATTGGTATTGAAGTTAATGGAGATTTTGAAGTTGAACCAGGTGTTTTGAGGATAGGTAGCCCCGGTAAAATTCAATCCGTTTTGATTGTTGATTAAGATAGTTCCATTATCGTTGAAAAAACAGTCCATTGCCCAAACCTGACCAATAGTTGCATTTCTTTGAAGGTTAAAATATCCTGCTTTTCCGGTTTCAACTTTGATATTGAAATCCATGTCGAATTGACCTGTATTTAATACCCCGAAATTGCGAACCAAATCAACAGGTCCTCCTGCCTGAACACTTGTAGTGAAATATAAAGAGTTGCTTCCTGATGATGCGTCGGCATTTGAAACGAAAACATCTTCGGCTCCTCCGGGAGCATTGCTCCAGGTAGTCCAGTTGCCACTGCTTTGCGGACATAATTTTTGTCCGGCAGTATAAGCGTCAAAATTATCTGTGAATGTTTGACCAAACGCTGCAAGGCTTGATAAGAAACCAAGGGTGAGTAATTGTTTTTTCATAAGTAAGAGTATAGAATATGTCTAAAGATACTAAATGAAAAAGAGAAAAAGGATTCCTTTTTCTCTTTTATTATTGAAATCTTATAAGAGACTTATCTAGTTCTTAATAAACTGAATAGTAGCTGGTTCTGTTCCAAGATCTACAACGAAGCGATAGGATCCTGCCTGCAATTTGGAAACGTCGATAGGCTTCAAAACAATTTTACCATGCGTATTCTCCAGCGGAATCTGTTCAACGGGTCTTCCTACGGCATCAAAAATATGCAGTGTACCTGCCTGCTTGGAGTAATAGGTAAGGTTTGTGAGATCTGACGATGGATTTGGTGAAAGCGTATTTGGAGTGATTCCTGGTTTGCAGATCACCGATTTTAATTCAGAATACGTAGAAATACCTGAAGTAATTTCCTTTAGCCTGTATAGTGTGATTTTACCTTTTTCCAGTTCATCCCGGAAAACAAATTGTTTCGATTCATTCGATTCAGCAGGTGTTTCTACTATTCCCAGGATCTCCCATGTTTCACCTGTGAAACTCCTTTGAACTTCGTAAGTACTGGAACTTCCAAGTGGAGCTTCCCAGGAAAGCTGAGCCTCACCATTATCACAATCTGTAATGACACTAAAATTACTGGTGTTTACGCCCAATGCAGAGCAGCCTACTGAAGCGGTTCCGCTAAAAGCCATCGGTACGGTGGTAGCTACCGAACTATAGTTCGAAAAGCAAATAATATATTGTGTATTGGCTACTACGGGCAAAGGCGGTTCATAATTTCCCCAGTTTCCTCCGGCAGGTAAAGCAGATGCCAGCCCGGTACCGCCGTTGTTGACTGCATTCCAGTTGCACCTTACAGGCGCAATTGTGTTGCCTGAAATTGCCGCGCAAGTACCAGGACCTGTATACGGGTACATAATCCAGTCGTAATATCCGGCCTGAGCTCCTCCGGCCCCCAGTGTGAATGCTAAATTTCCGGTGGTATAGACATTGATGACCATCCAGGTGCTGTTATTTTCCCCGGATTGCAGGCAGCCCATATTTCCTCCGCCCCAAGGACTCACTGGTCCCCAGAAAGGGTCGTAATATGGATTCCCCAATGAACCTGAAGCAGGAATTTCATTGATAGCACCAAATCCATTCGGATCAATCTGGAAACCTGAATTGCTGCAGATATTTACATGGTTTGCGCATTCGGAAGCCACAATAGGTCCTGTAAAGGTACTTTGGGTAACACAAATGGTTCCGGTTGTTGCAGCATTAGGTGCTCCTGTATTATTTGCGTTCGTGGCAAAAATAACGACTAAATAAACCTGGCCGATAACAGTTCCGAAACTTACACTTTCATTATTTCCGTTAGTAAGTGTGGTTTGAGAGCACCCCAGGGAAGTGAGTGTACCACCGCATATTCCGGAAACAACCATCAAACCGGGGTTTGGTCCTGCTGGGGTTGCATCAGTGATTGTTACATTGGTATAAGTAGAGGTTGCGGTAAACTGGAAAAATCCGTCCACGTCATCCCACCCGCAGGATGGTTCTGAACTGAAGTTGTCAAAATAAGATGTGGGAATGGAATAATTGGTGGGGGTACACGTCGTTCCTACGGTTAATGATGGAACTACTCCCGTACAATTGTCTGATTGTCCAAAAACTCCTGTAATTTGGAAGATAGCTAGTAGTAGTAATAACTTTTTCATGATCAGCGGCAGTTGTTTTTTGTTAATTCAATCATGTCACTACCCCTTGTGTAAATGGCGTCATAATAGCATTTCACGGTGTAACCGTTGTTTTCAAACCAATTCAGAAAAGTTTGGTCCAGGAGATTGTCATTCGGGACATAAATACCAAGAAAGATCCCGGTAGAATTATCCATTCTGGAAGTTTTCACTCCCGAGAGTTGTTTTAATGCATTTGTAATCTCCGATTGAGCTTCTGCGGTAACGTCTGAATCAATAACGATTTTGATATACCGTTGGGAATCATCCAGTTCATTTTGCTGAGAATAGGCAAAAAAATCAATAGCAATAAACGCAAGAGTTGCTAGTAGTAGTAGTGACTTAATCATTAGTAATTTGTAAGTGTAGTGCCCTAAAATTAATAAGCAAATACTAACAACGTGTTTAAAATGAATATTCCTGAAGTTTCACTTACCATATATTTCATTTGAACTAACAGAGAATTAATATTCCATTAATGATTGTGTCACCAAAGGAAATTACTTCTTAATGAAATGAATAGTCACTGATTCTGTTCCAAGATCAATGACGAATCGATAAACACCGGACTGAAGTGCAGAAACATCGATTGGTTTCAAAACGATCTTGCCGCTTGTGTTTTCGAGTGAAATTTCTTCAACCGGCCGGCCCACTGCATCAAAAATAGTTAGAACACCTTCCTGCCTGGAATAATATGTCAGGGTTGTCCATTCCGAAGAAGGATTCGGGGATAAGGTATTGGAACGAATGTCTGCTTTACACATCACCGATTTCAATTCCGAGTAAGTAGAAACCAGAACTGAATTCGTTTCTTTCAGACGGTAGAGAACCGGCTCGTTCTTTTCAAGGAGATCTCTGAATTCAAAAAAATGATTGGAAGCAGTGGTGTTGGAAGGCGATTCTACCAATCCGATAACTTCCCAAACTTCCCCCGTGTAGCTTCGCTGAACTTCATAAGTGCTTGAACTGGCTGACGGTGCTTCCCAGGAAAGATAGACTTCACGACTTTCACAATTCTCTTCAGCCAGGAAATTAGCGGTATTTGTACCTAAAGCCGAGCAGCCCACGACCGCTGTTCCGTTAAAGACAAGAGGCACAGTTGTAGTTACCGAACTGTAGTTAGAAAAACAGATAATGTATTGGGTGTTTGCAGCAACAGCCAAAGGAGGTTCATAATTTCCTGCATTTCCTCCCGCAGGAATGGTCGATTGCAGCCCGGTGCCTCCGGTGCTGGAGATATTCCAGTTACATCGAATTGGAGCCAGCGTATTGTTTGATATGGCCGAACAAGTTCCCGGACCCGAATAAGGATACATAATCCAGTCGTAGTAGCCAGCCTGTGCTCCGCCTGCGCCAAAAGTAAAAGCCAGGTTTCCCGCGGTATAGACATTGATGACCATCCAGGTGCTGTTGTTTTCACCGGACCTTAAACAGCCGGCGTTTGTGGAACCGCCTAAATGAGGTGCGGAAGATCCCGGAATTGATCCGTAATCCGGATTTCCGATCGTACCAAGTGCCGGAATCTCATTGATTGTTCCAAATCCGTTCGGGTCGATTTGAAACCCTGCATTACTACAGATGTTGACATGGTTCGGACAGTCTGATGCAACAACTGGTCCCGTGGAAACATAATTATTCACACAAATAGTCCCTGTTGTAGCATTCGTTGGTAGTCCGGTCCCGGCAGCATTCACACTGAAGATCACAACATAATAAACCTGTCCGATGGTGGTTGAAAAGGTGATCAGTTCGTTGGAACCATTCGGGTTTTGAGAGCATCCCCAGGAAGTTAGAGTGCCGCCACATGTTCCACTCAGCACCATCATTCCGGGATTTGGACCGGCAGTTGTGGCATCTGTTAAAGTGATGGAAGTAGTAACCGAAGTTGCCGTGAACTGGAAAAATCCATCGATGTAACTGACTCCGCACGATGGCTCCGTAGCAAAATTATCGAGGAATGTTGTTGGAATGTTGTAAGCTGTTGGGGCACAGGATGCGCCAACGGCCAATGTTGGAACAGCTCCGGTGCAATTATCCGATTGACTGAAAATCAGTGAAGACCGGATGAGCAATAAAAGGACGACGAACTTTTTCATGGACAGCTGGTTTTAGACAGGTTAATCATTCCTCCCTGCGTGTATACAGCGTCGTAATAACACTTAATTACATGACCGTGATTGGTGAACCAATTCAGGAAGGTTTGACCGGAAATAGTATCGTTTGGAATGTAGATTCCAAGAAACACTCCGGTTATTTTATCCATTCTGGAAGTTTCTACCCCGGCCAGCTGGCTGAGTGTGGTATTGATCTGGAGTTCCTGTTCGGGACTAATTTCAGAGTCGATCACAATCTGGATGTACCGTTTGGAATTGTCCAGATCATTTAGCTGAGAATAACCCTGGAAATCAAAGATGATCAATGAGAGGATTACGAGTAAAAAATGCTTCATAGCGGATGAATTTACTCTCCAAAAGTTACGATGATTTTATTCCCTATTCTGAACTAATTGTTGTAAATTTTTTGGATTTAGGAAGAGTTCAAAGGTGTTCAAATGTTCAAATGTTCAAATTGAATCTTTTAATCACGATAGCTATCTGGACTTTGAACCTTTTGAACTTGTTTTATCTGATCAATGTGACGTTTCCTTTGATGATCTTTTGTTCGCCCTGCACACAGGTTGCTTCCAGGTAGTAATCGTATGTGTCCGGTTTCAGCAGTTTGCCCCTGAATGTTCCGTCCCAGCCAATGTTTTGGTCTGTGGTCTCAAAAACCATTTCTCCCCAGCGGTCAAAAATCCGGAAAAGGATCTCAGTGGCAATGACACTTCTCACATAAAGCACATCGTTTTCCAAATCTCCATTCGGAGAAAAGGCGTTTGGAATGTAAACATAGGTGCGGTCGCAAACAACTTCCAGTACATTCACTTTAACGGAAGCTGATTTGGTGCAGATTCCATCTGTAACACTTACTACGTACTGAGTTGTTTGTTCAGGACTTGCCTGCGTAATTTGTCCGTAAGGATTGGATAAGCCCAGCTGAGGATTCCAGACATAGGAATAGCCTGCCGGCAGTGCAGTTAGCGTACTGCTTCCACCCGGAACAATGTACTCCGGATCTGCCTGGGCGGTTACCGTTCCTGAGATGCTTCCAACCGTGATGTAAATAGAATCTCTGTCAAAACAGCCGTTTGAACCATTTGCGTCCACATAAACCCATTGACTGGTCGGAGGATTGGCAATAACTACGTTCTGCTGTGCAGTAGGAGTCAAAATAGTCATCGGGCTCCAAACGTAATTAAAGGTGACACCCGGAACCTGGATCAAAGCTGTTAAGGTGGTTGGTTCATTCAGACAAATGGAATCATTTCCGGTTAGGGATATGCTGCCGCCTATAAAGTAGACGGTGACACTGTCAATTTCCGAACAATAGGCATTTCCTGCCCGGATGTAGTAAGTGGTTGTTGAGCCCGGTATTACGTTGAGTACGGAATCAGCTGTCGTTGTATTTAAAGTGTCTGTGAATTGCATATTGGATGACCAGATAAAAGAATCTGCGGAACCAAATGAATTCGCTGTGAAAATCAAGGGTAAAGGCGAACAAAGGATCGTGTCGTTGGAAACCGCAAGTTGAATATCCGGAAGGACCGTGATTGTGATTTGATTGGTGTCTGTCAATAAACAAACCGAATCGGTTACGCGCAATTGAACCGTATAACTTCCGGGTTCCGTATAGGTTACTGTAGGTGAAAATACAGTGGAAGTGTTTCCGTTTCCGAAATCCCATTCATAGGAATCGGATGGTGAACTGGTATTCGTTAATGTAACGGTGTAATCCTCACAGCCTCCGATTCCGGACGGATTAAATTCGGCCTTGGGAAGCAGCTGGAAATCAAATTTGAAAACAATGTTGTTGCAGTTGCTGCTAAGGTTGTCCTCCGACCAGGCATTTGCTGACGTAGGAAAATCACTGAAGCCCCCACAGCCACCGCAAACGCTTTGATAGACTACTCCATTCTTGTCGAAACGGGAAGTTCCTCCGTCCACATGTTCCTGCGCCTGGCTTCCACCCAAATAACTTCCGTAAAGTAAGCCGGAAAAATCCCGTTTGTAAACAAACAAGTAGAAGTTGAATCCATCGCCCGAACTGGATTGATAAGCATCCGAACTGATAGGCATACCACTCAAAGGGGTGGCTTGTAAGATATTTGCTCCCCAGCCCGAAACGTACATATTTCCGCAAATATCAACCAGGAATGCCGCCGGTGAAATGTTGATATTCGGACTTCCGTTCCCGAAAACGGTAGAGTTGACGATAGTTGTTAGCGTCGGATTTAATTTTGCGATAAACTGGCTGCTGTTCGGATAACTTTGTGAATTGATTACCGGGAAATTACCACCTACAGATTGTCCCAGGACAAAAATCTCATCATTCCGGTTGATCTCCACAAAGAAAGCCTGGTCGTACTGGTTTGCTCCGATGTAAGTGCTTTGTGTCAGTGTTTGACCGTTCGGAGTTAATTTCCCTACAAAACCGTCTGCTTTTCCGCCCAGGTAAGCCGCATTCAAGCCACCCGCTGTTCCGGGAAGGTTGGTGCTGGAAGTTCCTCCGGCAAATACTACATTGTAGCTGGAGTCGATCTTTACGGAATAACAGGCATCATTGTTGGTCCCGCCAAAATAGCTCGACCACATCAGCGTACTTAAATTATTGCTGAGTTTAAAGATAACTCCGTCCTGCTGACCGGCATTTGCTGCCTGAAACGCATTTAACACCGGAAAATTCAAAGATCTGGAACAAGAGGCTATCAGGCAATTCCCCAAGGAATCGAGCATGATCTCACCGCGGAAATTATCTCCGTAATTGGTCGTTAATGAATCGAAGGCAATCGCGCCGCTTTTCATATTGACACCGTCATTCAGTGAACCGCCCATGTACGTAGAAGCAAGCAGGTTCTGACCATTGGCGCTGATTTTTGAAACATAGATGTCTGTTCCCGGGCTATTGTAATGAACTCCATTGTTTGTGAAGTTGGCTCCCGGTACTCCACCGGCGTGTACCGGCTGATAAGCATTCACCGTGGGGAAATTGGTACTGGACGTGGCCCCGTAAATGTAGAGGTTGTCATTCCGGTCGCAAATGAGACTATGGGCAGTTTCGGTTCCCTGGGTTGGACTTCCTCCACCAAGGAAAGTGGTCCAAAGCATATCTTCTCCATCCGGTGAATATTTGGATACAAAGACATCCGTAATTCCGTAAGTAGGATTCGTAACTGCTGTAAAAGTTGAGGTAATATCGTATGCAGAATTGTCGGGAGTGGGGTATGCATTCCCGAAAATGATTCCTGCGGAATATGCGGACCCATCGTAGCCATAAGTGGCGGTCATTCCGAAGTTGTCTGTAGGAGAACCGGAGTAGGTCGCGAATACTAAAACCGGATCAATAATGACACTTGCGAGCGGATCGAACTTTCCGAGCTTAAAAGACAAGATGCTTCCGTTTAATTTAAAGGCACAGGAAATCTCCGTGAGTTTTCCATTCAGAAGCTGATACGCAACGGGTTTTTGTTCAATGATTTCTCCCAGGTTGGTTTTTAGGACCAGGTCACCATTTTTTGCGATGGAAATCTGTTTGAAATGGATGAGGTCAACCTGAATAGTATGGATGGGGCTTCCCGGTGAGCACCACAATTCGTATTTGAATTTTTCCGGAGTATCGAAAATCTTTAAATCAATTCCGTTGTAAAAGTTCTTCAGTGTCACTTCCCGGAAACTTCTTACATCCGAAGCCCATTTGGTGGAATCATTCCCTAAAAAGTAGTTGTAATAATATGGTAATGGCTTTTCTTTAATGATTTCATAAACCTCATTGGAATTCAGGAAATTAGCTGCTGATAACACGCTTTTGATTTCTGCTGTGGTATCGGTGTTTTTCCCGAGGTGGGCGCTTTTCATGGGGGAATAATCCCGCATATCATAGAGGAAACCATGTTGCTGCACCCAGATATTGTTTCCCTGTGACCGGGATTGAAACAGTACTTTTTCATCCCACTGGCCTTTGTTTTCAACCAATGCATAATGCGAAGGGTGTTGATGCTCTATTTCCTGAGCATGAAATTGCGTGTAAAAAACAAGTGCACAAAAGATTCCAAAAATCGGCTTCATACTTGAAAGATATGAAAATGTTTAAAAAGGTTGCATTTTTGGGTATAACTTTTGCCAATCAAATTGCTCTGGTTATATTTGATGTAAATTCCAGCATATGACAACTCAATGGGTCTTCAACGAAGTTGCAACAATTACGGAGAAAAA
>CAMLDR010000080.1 GCA_946478775.1 uncultured Flavobacteriales bacterium | reverse complement strand
TCAGTAGAAAGTTTAAAGAAGTAAGTACCTCTTTCAACCTCTTTCAAGTTTACTGTGTTTGTTCCGGAAACAATATTCTTTCCGGTTTCAATAGTACGTCCGTTGATGTCTGTAACTACTAAATCAAAGTTTCCTGTAAATGTCGATTCAATGAATACAACACCTGTAGAAGGATTTGGATAAAGTGCTACTTCTTCCAATGCCATCTCTTCAACAGATAACCAGTCACAAGTTCCAACTGTTACCACAACGTTCGCCGTATCATCCGGGCAAACATTGTTTCCACTGATGTAATCGAAGTTATACTGACCAGGGAAGTTTGCTGTAGTTACTTGTGAGTTCGGCAACAAAACATCTGATGGATCATACCAATCACCGTTCAAGTCCGCATTTCCATTCAATCCTGACAACAAGTCGATAGGCTCATTTCTACAAACTGTGATCGAACCGTCTTGTCCTGCGTTTGAAGGAGCAAAAATTTGTACCTGAGATACGATTGAATCGTAAGCACATCCGTCAATAACACGGTACTCCAAATCGAATGTTGTATATGCTAAACCATTTGATTCAAAATCAGAACCTGTGATGCTCGCATTTACTGAAGCGATAGAAGAAGACCATGTACCACCGGTGTTGTTACCTGTAATGGTAGTAAATAGATCCACATTCGTACCGTAACAGATTTCAGTCACCGGCAAAGCAGTACCACCTTCCAAAACGATCTCAGTTACTGTAAGGGCAAAGTTGCCTGAAGTAGCATCGAATTTATCGTACATGATATAGTATGTAGTACCCGGAGTTAAATCACAAACAGTGAAGTTCGGAGCTAAACTTGTTCCGTCGATTTCATTATCGTTTGCAGCTACCAATGTAAATGTGTTGAAGTCAGAGCAGTTTGCAGCCATATAAAGTGCAGCCTGACCATTGTAAGGGAGCCCGGTAGAATTGATTCTTACTGAACCGGATGGAGGTGCTACGAATGTATACCACAATGTTCCGTTCAATGTTGTGTTAATCCATCCGTCAGTTGTCTGAGCACCTGTTGCAGCCGGAGCTATATTGGTTTCATTTAAAGAAACTCCTGCACCCACATTATTGAAAGTATAGGTTTCTCCCAATTGAAGCATTTCCTGGCTGCACACCACATCATTGGTGATAGGCATGATAACACTAATTGGGCCTACCCATCCGGAAGTGTCATTTGTGTTGTCACATTCAGCCTGAACATAAACCTGGTAAACTCCTGAACCCAGCAGGTTAGCATCGAAGATCGTATCCGAAAAGTCAATTCCTGCAGCAGGAACGATTTCTCCTGATCCAATTGTAAACCCGCTCATTCCGTATTGGATATTGAACCCTGTTACAGGGTAAGCAACGCTTGATTCAGTCCAGTTCCAGGTCAATTCCAATGAATCCGGGTCAGTCATCCCATTCAATCCCGATGGATTTGAACAGTATGGCAGCGTCGTGAAATCATGGATCAAAGCCAAAGAAGTATCTCCGTTTGCACAATTTGCGTAAATATAGATCGTATATTCTGTCAATTGAAATAAACCTGAAATGCTTGAGAAACTGTTTGTTTCGTTTAAGATCGTTCCGTTACCCGGAGTAAATCCTTCAGGGCCGTATTCGATAATCCAGTTTGTTTCATTCGAGAAGCCCGGAGTCCAGCCAAATTGAATTTCATCAGGTCCAAGGAAGGTTGTTGTGAAATTCTTGGGTTTTGGACAATCTGTATAATAGAACTCCACACAACTATTACTTTGTAAGTAAGCCGGATTATCATTAGACACATTCAAATCCTGATTAGGTCCTGAAACCCCGATGTCAGCACTTGCGGCATAGTCATCGAAAGCATTTGGAGCGCCAAAAACAACATCGTCATAAACGAACCAGATTTTTCCGCTTGCTTCATCAAATTGAACCTGGAAATTTACTGTTGGAGCTCCCGTCGATCCGGAGAAGTTACAGATATTGTCCCATTGAACAATGAATGTTCTGTTTGGAGCGGTTCCGTTTGTTTGATGGTAAACATTTCCCGTTTCATCATCCAAATCATCTCCCCAAGGGAAAATAAACGTCCCCGGCTGTGTGGTCATATTACCACCATATCCGATTTGAGCCGTTGTTGTTCCAAGAGCCATACCTCCGTTATTACCGATCGTACAATCGGTCATTAAAGTACCCTGGTATAAGATTGGGAAAGGAAGTGCCATACCAATTTCAGAGTCATCCGTTAATAACAAATCCGTTCCGGTTGCAGCAATGTTGATAAAACCTGCAGGAGAACAATCAGTAGACCAGTCCATATAAATTCCCTGGTCATAAGTATTAAAGGAAACCGGTCCGGTATAGTAAGAGGAATCTGTTGAAGAACAAATTGCCATTACGTAAACCTGGTAGAATGAGTTCGGAGTTAAACCTGTAAGTGTAAACGGGTTTGTTGTTGCAACTACTGAATCACCTGTTCCAAGTGCGAATCCCGGAGGGCCGTATTGAATTTGCCAGGAAGTTTCTGCTCCTCCGACTGTCCATCCAAGTTCTATTTCGGTATCTGTTGCACCCAAATTGGTAAATAAAGTTGGCTGAGGACAGGTTGGTGCCGGGGCAATATTTACAAAGTAATCTTCTGTTTCTCCCCAAGTATAAGTCCCACATGGTGTAATGCTCCCGATAACAGTTGTTTCAACATTGATTACACGCATACGTGTATTTCCAAGTGTTGCAGTTAATGGGATCAATACAGTTCCTATTTCATTGTGAGGGCCTACTGTAGCAATCGAGGAAGCATACACTTCTTCTCCCGGATCAGAGAATAACCCGTTTTGGTTATAATCAATATAGACTTTTGTCATATTACTAAAGCTTCCGCCGCAGCTTCCTACCTGAACGTTTAAGTTATAACTGACCGTTCTGGCAAGAGTGGTTGCAGGAAGAGCCGTATAATTGGAATACTGATTCAGCATAGATCCGGCACCGCCCGTTGTAGAACAGGTAGAACTATTATTCAGCGTTCCGATACTCACATTCAGAATTTCTTCATCGAATGTACTGGTTGCGTTACTGTTACAGTAACAATTGATAAAGTTGCTGGTATTGACCAAAAGCGCGGCACTTGTATCCGTTAGACCTCCACAAGTCATATATACACGGTAGTAAGTGTCTGTCATTTGGTTAGAAATATAGGTGCTGTTTGTTGCTCCGGCGATATCTCCAAAAGAACCGGGAGCCCCTGTTAAGGAACTTTGCCACTGATAAGTTTGTCCTGTTCCTCCTGTTCCTCCTAATATAGAAAGGGTGTTATTTACAGACGGACAGATTGGGTTATTTGCTGCTGAAACAGCCCCGGCTGTTGGCGGGGAAGTACATGGTACGGCAGGAATGAACGTAATTCCACCGATAAGTCCGCGCGGATAATTTGCGGGAGTTGATGGGTAAACGACTCCTCCCCAGGAAATTCCGTCACCTGTAATGAGGTTAACGCCGCCACCGGAAAAGGTGTTCGTTCCTGCTCCTAATGAGGAATACTGCATGGTTGTTGCTGAGAAGCCAAGTTGATAAGTGGCTCCCGCAGGAATTGTTAAAGACAAAGAAGTCAATGCCGGAACAATTCCGTTTGCCGTGTTGGAATTGGATACAACTCCTGTTCCGGCGGAAATCCAACCGTTTTGGCCTGATCCTACCGTCCCGAAATCCCAGGGAGCGGCATTATCTACAAATGGTGTTGTACGATAAAGTAGTTCCAGGTTGTTGGTTGCAATACTACCTAAATGACATTGGATACCTGTGATAATGATATCAAATCCATTGGTGTTTTGGACATTGAAAATAACGGAGCCATTTCCATTATTGTTCGGGTGATTGGTGTTAATTACGGTTTGCCCATAAATAACACAGCTAAACAGGCAGCATATGCCCAGCCAGAGTAATTTTTTCTTCATAATCTTCAGTTTCCACAAATGTATGTAAATCAGATGCTTGAAAAAACGAATTATGCAGTTTCAACTAATAGATTATGAATCGGTTACAGTTTCGATTGGCTTTTTAGTTTTGTGAATAGCTGTTCTGAATGAACATTTGTTAAGTTTCACTTAACAAATCAGTAATTAACCATTAATGAATATTTTATCAACAAGTTTTTATTTTAACAAAAAAGAACATGATTTATCAATTAATAACATTTTCAATGATTTTATTGTATAACTGTTTTTTGTAGAACGATTAAACAAAATGTTAAGGTGGTTGAACAAATTCCTGATTAAAATATCTTGAAAGCGGAGAATGATTAATTTTACTTTCAATGAAAGATCTAAACGGTAAAGTTGCTCTTGTTGCTGGAAGCACCCAGGGTATTGGAAAAGCAGTTGCTATGAAATTAGCGACTATGGGCGCTGATATTATTCTGTTAGCCCGCAATGAAGATAAATTGAAAAGCGTGAAAGAAGAACTTCACCGGGAAGGGAATCAGAATCATGACTACCTGGTAGTTGACTTTACCAATCCTTCAGACTTAAAAAACAAGGTTACCGAGTATATTTCAAACGGAAAATCAATTGATATTTTAATCAATAATACTGGTGGACCCAAAGCAGGACCAATCATGGATGCAGAGATCGGTGAGTTTCTTTCAGCGTTTAATCAGCATTTGATTTGTAATCATATTTTGGTTCAGGCTGTAGTTCCCGGAATGAAACAAGCAGGAGGAGGAAGAATTGTAAATATCATTTCCACAAGTGTAAAACAACCGCTTCCGGGATTGGGGGTTTCAAATACGATCCGTGGCGCAGTTGGAAATTGGAGCAAAACCCTGGCGAACGAACTGGGACCATTCAATATTACGGTCAATAATGTACTTCCGGGGGCAACAAATACTACCAGGCTTCAGGAAATAGCGTCCAATAAATCTGCAAAAACAGGAGATTCCGTAGATGCTATTTTTGATGAAATGGCTGATGAATCGCCAATGAAACGAATTGCCAGACCGGAAGAAATTGCTGCTGCGGTTGCATTCCTGGCCTCTTCTGAGGCAAGCTATATCAATGGGATCAATATTCCTGTTGATGGAGGAAGAACAAAATCACTTTAAAACATTTACGTGTCCCACAATGCTCTCGGAAATATTGGACCGCGAGGTATATTTGATCTTATAAGTGTAGGTCCCATCCGGAACTAACATACCCTTATAGGTTCCATCCCATTCCCAGCGGATACTGTTTGAATGGAATACTTGTTGTCCCCAGCGATCATAAATCAAAACATCGATTTCTTTGATGTTGATCATGGATGCTTTGAAAGTGTTATTAAACTGGTTTCCGTCCGGTGTGAAGGTATTCGGAACATAAATCCAGTATTCTTCCTGGATAGTTATCGGTTTCACTAGCGTATCCTTGCATCCCAGGTAATTGGTAGCGATTAAAGTCACATAATAAGTTCCCGGAACATCATAAGTGTTGTTCGGATGAACCATAGTAGATGACTGACCATCACCGAATTCCCATTCGTAGGTGCTTCCTCCGCTTGTTAGGTTTTGGAAAGTGATCGGCAAGTCTTCAAATAAGGTATTACTTGAAATGATGAAATTTGCAATTGGTTCAATGACTGTTACTGTGGTTGTTCCTTCAACAGTAAATGTTTGACACTCATCCGAAACAGAAACAGTATACGAAGTCGTTGTATACGGATTTACCGATACCTGTGCTGTATTTTCACCGCTGTGTAACCAGTTGTAAAAATACTGACCGTATCCTCCTGTGGCACTCACACTGATTGGAACGGTATCTCCGGGACAAATAATCTGATTGGGAGACATCGTAAGTACTAAAGGAGGACTGGTAATGGTGTAGAGCACACTATCAATAGAAGACACATCGCATTGGTCAGTAACTTCCACATAATACATCGTACTTGTGCTTGGAATGACATCCAGGGTATCATTTGTTCCTAAAACGGTTCCGTTGGCAAGGCTCCAGGAATAAACAAAGTTTCCTGCACCACCGCTAACCTGCGCGGTTAATTCTTTCGGAACGTAAGGGCAGATTTCAGTAATATCCGGTGTGGTAACCAAACCAATTGGTGGATAGACAGGAACTGTTACGGTTGCAACTGCATTTGCGGTTTGGTTCAGGCAGGCATCTGTAACAGAAACCGTATAATTTTGCGTTGCCGGTGGATTTACTGTAATGGAAGCCGTATTCTCACCCGTACTCCATAGAATGGTGTATGGCCCTGCACCTCCGCTTGGGACAGCAATTAATTCTGCTTCATCCTGCGGACAAAGCTTATCAACCGAGTTTACAGTTACCTGTACGGGCTGAATATCATCGATTTTGAGATTTAATTCCAAGGGATTTGAACCGCCGCAAGGATCCGGAATGGCAAAGATCAGTTTAATGGTTTCAACTCCTTCCAAAAGTCCATCCGCTAATGCGGTGAAATTAAAGGAAACGGTAGATTGTCCCGGAGCAAAAGTCACGGAATTTGGAATATTGGAATAATCCACTCCTTCGGTAGCTGTTCCGGCAACAGTGATTCCAACGTTAGTTGCAACAGCTGTAGAACCATTTCTTGTTAAGGTAACGGTTGTGTTCACGCACCCTTCTGCCATAGTAACTCCATCATTAAAGGGATCAGATGACATGACATAATCTACTTCAACCGGAACTTTGGATGTCAAACTGTTTGCTTCAAGGAAAATCCCTGAGTCAAAAATTCCGTCACCGGCATCTGCAATTGCAATGATCAGGTGATAAGTTTGACCGCATTGAACTCGTGAAACAGCTTCCAGTACTTTTGTAAAACCATCGTACTGAATATAGCTGGAAGATCCGTTGTAAGGAGACTGGCTTCCGTTTCCATTGTTTACGAAGTACGCGGGATTGCTTGCTCCGCATGCTCCGATACCGCTTCCGGTTCCACCCGGATTCCCTCCGTTTACGTTATTGATCGTTACGGTTTGTCCTCCCGGTAATTTCGCCATGTTTTGTGTTCCTCCGGGAATCCCGGGGCCTGAAATGAAAAATGCGAAAGCATCGTTGAATTGGGAACAAACGTATTCGGGATATTCTTCCGAACCAAAGACATATTTAAATCGAACAGTGTCCGAATAAGGAATAAAATCAAATTCTAAAATAGCCGCGTTGAAAGTAGTTGCACCGGCTTGAGTAGTTAAAGCACCAAATCCCGGATAGTTATTATCTACTCCTGAATTGGATGAGTTATTTGGTCCCTGAGGTCCGCTTCCGTCATTGGCAATCGTTCCTGTTGTGATAACAACACCCGAATTGATTCCGAGGTTCGTACCATTTGCAGTAAATCTTCCGATTGCACCACCAGCGCCTGAGTAATTAATATTTGAAACGGTAACACCCGGTCCAAGCAAAGTATTTTGAACCAATGCGGCAGCTCCCTGTGGTGTTGTAACCAGCTGTCCCATCAAAGAAAAGGGAAAAATAAGTGCTATAAACCAAATTAGCTTCATATGTTCAATAACGTTCCTTAAATGGAATGGTTGTTTGCCAAATACAAAAAGCGAACCAAAATGGAAATATACTGATTAAACGGTAGGAATCAATGATTTATCAGTCAAAAAAAATCATAAAATCAGCTAAAAATTCCCTGAAGTCCGCAAAGATTTGCATAAGTTCCGCCTAAAGCAATTAAATCCTGGTGTCTTCCGCGTTCAATAATCTGACCTTTTGACAGTACCAAAATTTCGTCTGCATTGATAATGGTGCTCATTCGGTGGGCAATAATCAAAGACGTTCTGTCTTTCATCAATTCATCCAACGCACCCTGCACGATGCGTTCGCTTTCTGTGTCCAGAGCAGAAGTTGCTTCGTCCAAAATCAGGATCGAAGGATCTTTCAAAACCGCTCGCGCGATACTCAAACGCTGTTTTTGACCACCGGAAAGCTTATTTCCCCGCTCTCCTATCACCGTATCGTATCCGTTTTCCAATTGATCGATGAAAGTGTCTGCGTGGGCAATTTTTGCTGCTTTCACAATTAATTCCATGGAAGCGTCGTCTCTTCCGAAAGCAATGTTGTTTCGAACGGTGTCATTGAAGAGAATGGATTCCTGGGAAACGATCCCAATATTCTTGTGCAGGTCTTCCAGTCCGTATTCCTTGATGTTGATATCGTCAATATAAATGGCTCCTTCATTTACATCGTAAAAGCGTGGAAGCAAATCGGCAATAGTAGATTTTCCGCTTCCGGATTCTCCAACCAATGCAATGGTTTTTCCGCGTTTCAGATCAAAGTTGATGTTCTTCAAAACCCATTCGTCCTTGTATCTGAAACTCACGCCTTCCAATCGGATATCCTTCTTCAAACCTTCCAGTCTTTTGGGATTTTCCGCTTCGTAAATGCTTTCATCTGTATCCAGGATTGCATTGATCCGGTCTCGGGATGCTTCTGCTTTATTGAGATTCCCCACAGCCGTTGCGATTCCCTGTATTGGTCTTAGCAATTGAGAAAAAACAATGATGAAGGTAATGAATTGTGCACCGGTCAAACTGTTCACGTCTTTATCCAAAATCATCACACCGCCAAACCAAACCAGGCAGATCATCACGGATGCACCCAGGAATTCATTGAGTGGCGGAGAAAGGTCTTTCTTGCGGAAAGTGCGTGTGACCAATTGCTGATGTCTTAAGTTGATCTTACGGAAGCGTTCCACCATAAAGGGAATAGCGTTGAATGCTTTAATGATTTTGATTCCGCCCAGTGCTTCTTCAATCGTGGAAAAAACGATCCCGTTTTGTTCCTGTTGCAGTTTGGCCGTGCGTTTCAGACTTTTCCCTATCCGTGAAATCACAAAGGCAGAGATAGGAAGCAGAATAAAGGAAATCAGGGTTAATGTGGGACTGATGTACAATAAAGCCCCAACAGCCGTGATAATTGCAAAAGGTTCTCTGTAAATCAATTCTAAAATAGCAACAACGGCAATTTCGATTTCTCCTACATCACTGTTCATCCGCGACATCAAATCTCCCTTGCGCTCCTCGGTATAGAAGGAAAGAGGTAGTTTCATTGCTTTGGAGAAGATTTTGTCTTTTACGTCCCGAACAACGGCCATCCGCAATTGGGACTGATGCCAGATGGCACCGTAACGGGTTAAATTCTTTAGGAAAAAGGCGGCAAGTACGGAAAGGCAAACAAAGAAAAGGGCATCCTTCGGATCTTCTTTCACCATTTCCTGCATGGTATAATTGAAAAAATCCATGCAGTAATTGAAAAATGGAACGAATCCTCCGTGATATTCCGGTTTGGGGTAATTTGTAATCTTATCCGGTTGGAAAATCAATTGCAGGAATGGGATAAACAATACCATGGACAGGAGATTGAATATCACAAAAAGAAGGTTATACACAATGGTAAGTATGGCCGGAGCTTTATACGAAAACGTGTATTTATGGAATGCTAATATCGATTTCATGCAGTACAAAGATATGTTTTTGTTGTCCTTTGTGGTTGAACGAGTTTACAATTCTTAACTTTGCAGCATGAGTTCAATTAGACAAAACCGAATTGAGGGGGTCATTCAAGAGGAATTAGCCTCTTATTTTCAACGCAATGCAAGTGAAATTTGCTTAGGCGCAATGGTCAGTGTGACGATTGTAAGGGTCACTTCTGATTTATCATTGGCACGTATTTACTTATCTGTTTTTGCCGGCCCGGAGAAGCAGGTGGTTTTAACGAATATTCAGCAAAACTCGCGCAAAATTCGCGGGGAAGTTGGCAAGCGTTTAAAGAATATGCATAAGATTCCGGACCTTCAATTTTTTATCGATGATTCGTTGGATTATGCTGAAACGATCAATAAATTATTGAAAGATTAAGGTCCCGTTTTTCATAGCGAGAAGATACCTTCGATATACCCGGAAACAACGTAATCTGGTCAATTGGATTACGCGGATTTCAGTTGTCGGAATTGCAGTTATTACGGCTGCCCTGGTGATCATTTTATCCGCCTTCAATGGAATTGAGCAGATGGTTTCCAGCTTGTATTCGGACTATGATCCCGCTATTTCAATGCGCTCGCTGGAAGGGAAGACCTTTGATTCAACAGCGGTAAAACTGACTGATTTGCGCAAAATTCCCGGGGTAATATCCGTGTCGAAAGCCATCGAAGAAACGGTGATCATCAAACATGGAAAAAAATGGATCAATGCCCGGATGGTTGGGGTGGATTATTCCTTTGTTGACGCCTGTAGGTTGAGTGAACACATGGTAGACGGGGATCCTTACCTGGAAGTAAACGGTGAACCAACCTCAGTTATCGGAGCAGGTTTACTGGAGAAAATTGACGGATACATTTCAGAAACAGAGGGTTACGAAGAATTGATGCTTTACACTCCCTTGAGAGACGCTTCCATGACTCGTTTGAAAAGCCCTTTCAAAGTTTCTCCTTTGAGAGTGGTGGGAAGAATGAACTACAATAAAGATGTAAATATGTCTGATCTGCTGGTTTCAATTAACTATGCAGAAGTTCAGTTGAATTATGGTTCGGATATTACGGCCCTTTACTTTCATATAAAGAAAGAGGACATTGAATCGGTCAAAGGAATCCTGGATACCCGATACGGTAAAAGATTCAAGATCAAAACCGCCGCTGAAAAGAATGAATTAATTTTCAAGACGAGTGAAAGTGAAAAGAAGATCGTGGTTTTGATCCTGCTCTTTATTTTTGTTTTGGCTGCGTTTAACCTGGTGGCATCCCTGAATATGTTGTTCATAGAGAAGAAGGAGAACATTGAAACCATGGAGCGTTTTGGTGCTACGAAACAATTTATTTTCCGAATTTTCTTCTTTGAAGGGATTTTGATTGCATTGAAAGGAATTGTGGTCGGATTGGTATTGGGAGTTGGTATTTGCCTGCTTCAAATGCAGTTTGCTTTTTTACAAATGCCGAATTCGGGTGGAGAAGCGTTCCCGATTATTCTTCAGGTGAAGGATGTCTTGTTTATTTTGGGAATGGTGATTCTTTTAAGTGTGCTGTCGGCCTATTTCCCGGTGAGATACCTGGTGAAGAAAACAATTGATTAATGACGTACGAATTACAAATTACGAATCATTCTGTTTTCTCATTCTCATTCTTCTTCTGGTACTTCTTCAATCCGATAATCGTGATATCATCCGTTTGTTCATGGCCTTCTGACCAGTTTGACCAGGCATTTTCAAAATACTTTTTCTGCAGAGGCATTGATTCTACTTTGATTTTCTCCAGGAGTTCGCGGATACGTTTGAATGAGAATTTTTTGTTTCGGATAGACCCGAATTGCTTTTGAAAACCATCTGTAATTAAATAAAGCTGATCGGTGTCAGCAAGGGAAATCTGCCTGTTTTCAAAGATTTGTATTTCCGAATCCTGTTCAATTTTGGTAGATCTGTAAAGGATGAAATCCTCCTGATGAATATGGATCAAAGCAACTCCGCTGGTTGCAAATTGGATCGAGTCTCCTTCAAAAACAACGACCAAAGCATCCATTCCTTCCGTGGTTAAGGTATTTGTTCCGTGATGCAGCAGTTTATGCAGTTCATAGTTTAATCCGTTGAGAATTTGTGCCGGATCATCAATTTTCCGCTCAATAACCAATTGGTTCAATAAGTTGATTCCAAGAATGGTCATAAATGCACCCGGAACTCCATGCCCCGTGCAATCTGCCAGTACAAGGATCAATTTGTCGCCTATTTGATGGGTCCAGTAAAAATCTCCGCTGACAATATCCTTTGGTTTGAAGATCACGAAATAATCTTCGAAATGGCTTCCTATTTCAGAAGCTTTCGGCAATAAACTATATTGAATCCGTTTCGCCGAATTAATACTCGAAGTAATGTCTTTGTTTTGCTGCTCGATCAGTAATTCATTCGCTCTTTTTTCCGTGATATCGCGGGCAAGTGCAGTAAAACCAATAATCCTTTTCCGCGAGCCCGGTTCAAACACAACAGATGCATTCTGGCCAAGCCAAATAATACGGCCTTCTTTTGTCCGGATAGGGAATTCCAGGTAAGTATTCTGAATGCGGTTGATAATCTGATTGCGGAAGAAATCCTTTACAATTTCACGGTATTCCGGATGAACAATGGAAACGGAATCCTTACCCACCAGGTTTTCGTTTTTGTAGCCAAAAGTCCGGCTGCTCATCTCATTCAGATAAGTGAAGTTCCCGTCAATATCTGTGTTGAAGATCATATCGTGGGCATTTTCAACCAAGGACTGATAGTTTGTTGTCAAAGTCAATTTTTCTGTGACATCTTGCCCCATGATTACGCGCACAGAATCCGAAAAGTACTTGCAGGACCATTCGATCCAGACTACTTCGCCCTTTTTGTTATACATCGGAACCAGGAATATTTTTCCGTCTGAAAATTCATCGCCCAAAGAAAATTCGCGCATTTCAGCTGAAACTACAATTGGATTTAAGGTTGAAAGTGATTTTCCGACAATCATATTCGAATCAATATGGAGCAAAGTGGACAGGTTTTTACTGCAATAGGTAATGATCCCTTTTTGATCAAAAGAGATTGCCATCATGTTTCCTTTATTCAGAATATTACTCACAAAGAATAGTTTTTCCAGTGAGTCGTTTCTCAGATAGGTCACCATTACGGTAAGAGCCGATGAAACGCCTATGGTCAGAATAAAAAGAACGGTGTTGTATACCGGATTTTCAATCCAGACCAGCATCAAAACCGAAGCGAATATCTGAAGCAGACAAATAATGATAATCGACCGGATATTGTTGATCATGTATGGCAGCGCACTGGAAACAAGCACAATGGCTACAACCGGATACGGATGGATGTTTGTTATAAACAAGAGGTAAAAGAACTGTACGAACATGATCAAAAGCGATATGTACAGACTTAAGGTATTGATGGTGTCCAGGCGGTTCCTGCGTCCTGAAACTTTATGAATAATATATCCCACTATCAGGATAGAACTGACAATGAAGTTGACAGTCATATTTCCAAGATCCTTATCTACAAAATAACGGACGATCAATCCGGTAAGCGCATTCGTTAATGCACCGAATAAAAGTAATTTGGGAACAAACCTCGGGTCCAGCGAGTTGTAGCTGATTTCATAAAGGTTGATCCGCATTCCTGTTCGGGTCCATTCCAGGTAACCGATATTCAATAATCCAAGGAAGAGGATGATGATTACGATGAACCATTTGGATTGCCAGATAGGATTATGAATAACGATCGGATAATGCGAAATTTCGGAAAAGTTGATCCCGTCGAAACTGGACTTTACTTCTAAACGATACGAACCATTTTCAAGTTCTGGCATTTTCATTTCACCGGAACTGTTCAGTTTAACCCAGAACTCATTGTATCCGTTGATCTTGTAATAATATTCCAGGCCGCTGTTTTTTGAAAGGATTGTTTTGAACGTCAGGTATTTTCCATTATCCACATCGCGAATCACACCATTTTGGAACAAACGTCCTTTAATTATGATCGGTTTTGGAGGAACCGGATAGTTCTTTAAAATTTCTGTATTGATTAAGAACAGGCCTTCGGTAGTTCCGACGAATGATTTATTTTCGTCCTGGAAAACAGCGCGCATATTGGTTTCATAACCTTTGAAACCGTTCTTTTCGTTGTAATTTTTGTGGTAAACGACCTTACCTGTTTGGTCCATTCTGAGAATATGGATTCCCAGGTTGGTACCAACGATCAGGTTCCCGAGTTTATCTGCTGAAAGGGTATAGAAGAGGTAAGACGGCAGGATCTTCTGATCTTCGATCGTGATTAACCGGTGGTTCCTGTCGATTCCGGCAATTCCACGATCCAGTGTGAACCAAAGATTGCCATACATATCCATCGTTGAATTCCCGGCATATGCACCAATGGTATTAAATCGGGTGAGGTGCTTTATCTTATTGGTAGCAAGATTCAATTTTCTAATTCCTTCATTGGTTCCCAGGTAAAGAAATTTCCCGTCAGCAGACTTTTGTCCGCAATAGAAATAGTCCGGGAAGCTCCTCCCTTTCAATTTGGTGCTGACTCCTGTTTTTGGATCATAGGAATAAAGACCATTTCCGGCAGGTGCGAACCACAATTTTTTACCATCCCAAATGGCAAATTTGATGCGTTCTCCTTTTTGGTTCGGAATAGCGGTTTCTTTGATTGCTCCGTTCCTGAATTCGTAAATACCGGTTTCAGAACAAATCAGAGTTCCCAGCGGACATTCTAAAATATGGTTTGCCCGGAATTTTGTTTTTAGTTTGAACTCGGGAGAATACAAAGGCCCGTAGTACAATTCATCCTTCCCGTTACCGAGCAGGAATTCATTGTTCTTTGTGCGGTAGATCTGCAGAATCAGCTTGTCCTCGAAAATGGGGCTTAGCTTCACTTTTGTGAATGGCTCTATGCTGATTTTGGTAATTCCCCGGGAAGTGTTTACCCAATAATCACCTGAGTTATCGATGAAAAGATGGTAAATGTTTCCAAGTTCATCACTGTAATTCGGAGCAATTCTTTTCAGTTTATCCGCATCAATGGAGTAGAGCTGATTTTTCGAATCACTGAATAAAATATGATCATTCTTTGCAGCAATATTTTGAATGCCATTGGAGGAAAATTCAAAACCGGTAGCCTCTTTGGTGTGTCTGAAAATACTTCCGTTATTGGAAAAGTAATAGGTGTATTTGTTTTTCCCGGTTTCGTCAAAAAGAATCAGTTTCTTTTGGTAATAAGAAGCGATCTTGAAATTTGCTTTGGGAGAATTCAGCCACTTGTTCAAAGGAAGGATCTCGGTTGAACTGATGAAATAGGAATCCTTATCCGTGATGAGAATATTTCCGTAAGGAGTTTCCAATAACTGAACACAGCTGCTGATGTACCTGGATAAATAGGGTTTCTTTAGGAGCAGTTTCCCATTCAAATCCGTAACAATGATGTAATTATTGGTAATGATGGAGAGTTTGTTCTGGCATTTTGCAACGCGTAGTGCAGACCCATCGATAACCGGATTTATCTTGTAGAACGAATGAATCCCGTTATTGTAGTAGTTCAAAACCCCGGCGTAGAGCGTGGAAAAATAAATTTCTCCGTTTACAATGGAAATACCGGTTACGTGATAGGGCCGGTCAAGACCTTTGGAACTGTGAATGGATTCAAAAGTAGTTCCATTGTATCGAACAATTCCATTTCCGTCTGTCCCGATCAGCAAGTGCCCGAGCTCATCCTGTGTGGCTGTAAGTGTAGTGGTTATCTTTAAACCGTCCTGATGTCCGAATTCCTGGAACGTATAGAGCTGGGCATTAAGTTGTTGGCTCAATACAAGTAGTGAGAATACAAAAATAAGTGCGCGCAGTTTCAATTGTTCTTAAATGGGGGTTAAATGTAGTAATTAAAGGGAGATAATTGTATTTAAGCTTTGATTTTTAATTCTTTAGCGACCATTCTTCCGGTTGTTTTGAGTTCGTTGAGGTTCATACCGTATATAGTTACATGGCCCATCTTTCGAAAAGGTTTGGTTGTTTGCTTTCCGTAAAGGTGAACACTCACTCCTTCCTGGGAAATAACTTTTTCCAGGTTTTCGTATTTAGCAATGCCTTCATATCCGGGTTCTCCCAGCAAATTGATCATTACTCCCGGAGTAATCAATTTGGTAGAGCCAAGCGGCGCATTGACAACGCTTCTCAAATGTTGTTCAAATTGAGAGGTATAGCAGCATTCAATCGTATGATGTCCGCTGTTGTGCGGGCGCGGAGCGATTTCATTGATCAAAATTTCATCATCGGCGGTCAAAAACAGTTCCACAGCCAGGATCCCGACCATTTGTAAGGAATCAATTACTTTTAATGCAATTTCCCGCGCTTTTTTTTCGATCTCTTCTGAGATTTCAGCCGGTGAAAAAAGGAATTCTACCAGGTTTGCTACCGGGCTGAACTCACATTCCACAGTTGGATAGACTACACTTTCACCAGCTTCATTTCTGGCAACAATTACAGCCAGTTCTTTGGTGAAAGGAACTAATTCCTCTATCACAAACGGCGTATCAGTTAAGTATTCAAAATCTGCAGCAGATTTCATGATTTGAACACCTTTTCCGTCATAGCCGCCTTTTCGCCATTTGAGTACATATGGAAACGGAATGTTTTTGGAAATCAGTTCCTCTTTTCCGCTGATCAATGTAAAGTCAGCTGTGGGAAGGCTGTGCTGCCGATAAAACTCTTTTTGCAGTCCTTTATCCTGTACAATGGCCAAAACATGCGATTGCGGAAATACTTTTACCCCCCTTTTTTCAAGTTCATGCAATGCTTCTACATTCACGTGCTCGATTTCAACCGTAACGACATCTTTGTCGCTTCCGAATTCCACAACTGTATCGAAGTCCTGAAGTGAACCATGGCGGAATGAAGTTGCCAGGTATCTGCATGGGGCATCTGCATCCGGGTCTAAACAATGAACATGAACATCATAATTAAGTGCTTCCTGTATAAACATACGGCCCAACTGGCCGCCGCCAAGCATTCCAACTTTATAGGTGTTTCCGTTCCACTGTTTTTTCATGACACAAAGATAGTCTGTTTACTTATATATGTTGTGAGTGATTCCCCGCAAGATTGCGTGAAATAATTCAATTCGAGGGATTTCTTTGTGATTTACGCCGATAATTGGCGCAAAAATCCTACTTTTGCACTTAAAATTAGACGACAAAGTGCTTCAGCTCAACGATAAAATATTTGAGGTTTTTATTCCAAAAGAAAAAATCCAGGCAGAAATTTCGGTTTTGGCAGCAAGGCTGGAGCAGGATTATGCCGGAAAAGAGCTGGTATTTATTGCGGTTTTGAACGGAGCATTTATGTTCGCAGCTGATTTAATGAAAAGCTTTCGTGCTCCCTGTGAAATTACGTTTGTAAAAATGAGCAGTTACCAGGGAATGCATTCTTCCGGCCGGGTGGATGAAGTGATAGGATTGAATACCGTTATCAAAGGCAAGCACGTAGTTATCCTGGAAGACATTGTGGATACCGGAATTACCATGGAAAAGTTATTTACCTTGTTATCGGTGGAAAGCCCGGCAAGTTTGGAAATAGCTACCCTGTTATTCAAACCGGAAGCATTCAAAGGAACACATACCCCAACATATATAGGTTTTTCAATCCCAAATAAGTTTGTAGTAGGTTACGGCCTTGACTACGATGAATTGGGAAGGAATACCGAACACATTTATCAACTAAAGGGAGAAGAATCCCATTAAAAGAAAAAAGTATGTTGAACATCGTACTATTTGGCCCTCCCGGAGCAGGGAAAGGAACACAATCGGAAAGATTGATTGATAAATACAATCTGGCTCACTTGTCCACAGGAGATATCTTCCGTGCGAATATCAAAGGAGAAACCGAATTGGGTTTATTGGCAAAAAGTTATATGGATCAGGGAAATTTAGTACCTGATGAGGTGACAATTAATATGCTGAAGAGCGAAGTATTAAAGCATGAGAATGCAAAAGGCTTTATCTTCGATGGTTTTCCAAGAACGAATGCCCAGGCTCAGGCTTTGGATGCTTTTTTAGCTTCTATCGATACAGAGATTACGATGATGATCGGATTGGAGGTAGCGGAAGATGAATTGCGTGAGCGTTTGAAAAAACGTGCCGAAGTAAGCGGAAGACCTGATGATGCAGATCCGGAAGTGATTCAAAACCGAATCAATGTTTACAAAAATGAAACAGCTCCGGTAAAAGATTACTACGAAAAACAAGGAAAATATACTGCGGTTAACGGTATCGGAAGTATCGATGATATTTCGGATAGATTGTATGCTGCAATAGATAATAATTAATACAGGAAACCAGGCTGGACGTTAACCGCATTCGAACAGAGTGCGGTTTTCAAGTCTTAGAGAGGTTTTATAACCAGTTCAAAAGTTCCGGAGTTTAAAAAGTTCAAAAGAGATTTATTATTTGAATTTTTAAACTTTTTGAACACTTTGAACATTTTTCAAAAGGAAAAATTATGGCATCAGATAATTTCGTTGATTATGTAAAAATTCACTGTACTTCAGGAAACGGAGGCGGTGGTTCGGCACATTTTCGACGTGAAAAGTACATTCCGCAGGGAGGACCGGATGGAGGTGATGGAGGACGCGGTGGCCATATTATTCTTCGCGGAAATAAGCAATTGTGGACCTTGCTTCATTTGAAGTTCCAAAAGCACATGAAAGCCGGTCACGGTGAACACGGTTCGGGCCAGCTTCAAAAAGGCTCTCAGGGTCAGGATAAATACATTGAAGTTCCACTTGGAACTTTGGCCAAAGACGCTGAAACGGGAGAAGTACTTTTTGAGATCACCGAAGACGGAGAAGAGAAAATTTTGGTTCCCGGAGGTCGTGGAGGTTTGGGGAACGATCATTTTAAATCGTCTACCTACCAGACACCTCGTTTTGCACAGCCCGGAGAACCGGGAATAGAAAGCTGGATGGTCCTGGAAATGAAGATCCTGGCTGACGTAGGTTTGGTGGGAAAACCAAATGCAGGAAAAAGCACGCTGCTTTCTGTTTTATCCTCAGCAAAACCCGAAA